>NZ_MAYZ01000019.1:0-268848 GCF_014596375.1 Neisseria sp. RH3002v2f | reverse complement strand
GCTGAAACATAGCGTGGCGGGTTGTATAGTGGATTAAATTTAAACCAGTACGGCGTTGCCTCGCCTTGCCGTACTATTTGTACTGTCTGCGGCTTCGTCGCCTTGTCCTGATTTAAATTTAATCCACTATACTTCACAGTATCAGGGCGGTAAGGGGATGATTGGGTCGGGCAATATCGGCTTACGGTTGATAAATCTCTTCATGCCGATATAAAAATGCCGTCTGAAAATATTTCAGACGGCATTTGGTTTAGCGCGTTATTTCAATTTACAGCGAAATTTTCACACCGGCGCGGATGGAACGTCCGGGCAGCGGCGCAATGTATTTGAGTATGGAGTTTTGCGCGCGCGCGGTACGGTTGGTCAGGTTTCGACCGTCCAAGAACCATTCTGTGCTGTATCTGCCGTGTTTTTGCGTATGGCTGATATAGGCATCGAGCAGGGCGTAGGAGCCGAGTGAGGGTTCTTTGTATGCCGCAGCCATGTTTCCGGTGTGTTTGGCGGCGGCGTAGCGGGTCAGGCTGCTGCCGATTTGCCATGCTCCTTTGTTCCAGCTTGCACCCAGCCCGTAGCGGGAAACAGGCAGGTTGGGCATATAGTAGCCGTCATTGCGCAGGCGGTTTGAGTCCGCATTCCTACTGTCTTTGTCGTCGGCATGATTGCGGACCCTGTCGGCAAACAGGCGCAGTTCGAGTTGTCCGTATTGTTTCAGGTCGAAAAGTTGGGTCAGCTCGATTTCCAAACCTTGGATGCGGGTATCTGCCGCACGCCAGTATTTGGTCGGCAGGTGGTTGCCGCCGTCATGTGCAACGTCAGACAGATAAATGTAGTCGTTGAATCGGGTTTGGTAATAGTTGGCGCGGAGTTTGCCGCCGTTCCACTCGAACTCGTTGCCGAATTCCCATGTTCTGGCAGTTTCCGGACGTAAGACGGAATCGGAAGAATAATTTTCCGAAGCAAGTTGCGCATAATGGCTGCCGCCTGCATAGAGTTCGTTAATTTCCGGCGCGCGTTGGGAGCGGCTGTAACGGGCATTTATTTTCCAAAACGGAAGGGGTTTCCAACCGGTTGACGCATGAAAGCTGTTGAGGCTGTATTTGAGGCTGCTTCGTTTCTCAAGCCCTTTTTGGGAATCGGTATTACGGGCTGTTTTGTAGCTGTCCAAGTCAAGGCCGTGGCGGACATTGCCATAACGCCAACCAAGCGAGGCTTCATAGTTGCGGTATTTGAGGTTTTCCAAGACAAATATGCCGTATTCACGACTGTTTGTATCGGGCAGGTAGGAATAGTTGCCAGTACGTTTGCCGTTCAAGCCCGAAGATTCGGTATGGCGGCGTTTGTAGTCGGCCCCTATGCTACCGTTAAACAGGGAGGAGAAGTGGTGGTTCAGTTCGATACGGTTTTGGAGGGTACGGCTGTCGAGGCTGTTAACCTTGGTTGAGCCCAAGAGTTCGGTATTCGGCGTATCGGTGTATGAGGTCAGGAAGCTGACGTTGTCCACCCAAGAGGATTGCGGACGGTAAAGTGCGTCCACAAGCCAGCGTGTTTGCTGAGAATAGACGGATGCGGGTTCGGCGGCAAGTTTGCGGTTGCCGTTGCCGTCGATATTGTAATAGGAGAAACCGGGAATACCAGAACGGTACAGGCTACGGCTGACGGCGGCACCGATATGGCCTCTCTCGCCGATATAGCTGCCGCCGAATGAAACGCTGCGGTTTTTCAAGCTGCTGTTGCCCAGGCGGCCTCCGCGGACGGGCGTATCGTCGCGCATGGCGTGGACAGTGGTTTTACGGAACTCTTTCGAACCGTCGTAAAGGGGATTGTCAATCCAATCTGCAGAATTGCCCCATGTAGGTTTGTTCAACTTGTACATTTCTGAATCATCGAGGTGTTCGCCGTATTTCTTCTCCAACTCATTCAGCCATGCTCTGCCCCCTTTGTGGACATATCGGTAATAGCCCGGGTTCAATTCTTCAGTAATAACGGGGGTAATCTGGCAAGACCACATCAGGCGCGAGTTGAGGCGGTTCGCCGGGTCGTAGCACAAATCGGGCTTGCTTGAGCCGGGGATGCGGTAGCCTGAAATTTGGCTGTTGGAAGCATCAAGATGCCATGCGAAATTACCGGTCTTGCCGTCGAAACGGAAGGCTTCGTTGTGCGGGGTGTTGTAGCCGCCGCTCAATTCGATTTTACCTCCGAAGTCTTGTTCCGGCAGTTTATGCGGGATGATGCCGGTATCGACATCAACCGCGCCGCCGATGGCATTGCCGCCGTACAGGACTGCCGCTGAGGATTTCAAAACCGTAATTTTATCTGCTAAAAACGGGTTGACCATGGTCGGCAGGTTGCCGCTGATTGCGGCCATATCGGACACACCCATGCCGTTTTCGCTGATATAGACGCGCGAACCGCTCAAGCTGCGGATTTGAGGCAGACCGGTGTTGGGGCCGAAACCGGCGTTTTGTACGCCGCCGACTTTTTCCAAAGTCTGACCGAGTGAGACGGCGCGTTTGGTTTTCAAATCATGGGCGGTCAGCACGTCGCCGTCGCCTAAAACGTCCTTAGCCTGCAGGTCGCGGCTGCTTTTGTCTTTGTGTGCGTTAACGTTGACTTGCGGCAACTCGGCAGATGTCATGTCTTCTGCGTAGCATGATGCGGAAAGCAGAGATAGCAGGATGATGTTGAGATTAAAAAGACGATGCGTATTTAGCTTAAACGGAGTAGTCATAAAGTTCATTCCACATAATTAATAATAATTAGCCTTTTTATGATATAGCAAATTTGTTATGATGAAAATAAAAATGCCGTCTGAAATATTTCAGACGGCATTTTTATTGACTCGTATCAAGATTTATTGTTTGGCTGCCTCGATTTGGATGTCGATGCGGACGCTTTTGGTCATCCCAACGTTAACGAGGTAGTCCATGCCCCATTTGGTGCGGTCGATGGTGGTGCTGAAGTCGCCGCCGCAAACTTCGGTTTTCAACATCGGGCTTTGGTAGCAGTTGAATTTTTCGGCTTTGAGTTTGACGGGGGCGTTTTTGCCGTGCATGGTCAGGTTGCCGTCAACGGAAACAAGTTTTTTGCCGTTAAAGTTGAATTTGGTGGAAACGAAGCGGATGTTCGGATATTGGGCGGCATCGAAGATGTCGGCTGATTTCAGGTGGTCGGTAAAGTGTTGCGAACCGCTTTGCAGGTTGGCAACGGGGATGGTGATGTCGATTTTACCGCCGCGTTTTGCTTGGTCGAACTCAACGGAACCGGTCAGACCGTAAAAACCGCCGACGTTGGTGCTGGTGTTGAAATGGTCGATGGAGAAACGGGCGTTGGCGTGATATTCGTCCACTTTGTAGGAGGCGGCGGAGGCAGTACCGATGGTTGCTGCTGCGAGTGCGGCGATGATGATTTTTTTCATGATTCTTTTCCTTTGTGTGAGGCTGTAAAGATGCTTATCTTAACATAGGAAAGAATGCATATCATTTCTTAAGGACGAACGGTGGATTTACCTGGATTTGATGATGGGGTCATCTGAAACCTGAGAAGGGCAATACTGGGAGCTGTCGATATTCAATCGTTATCCCTAAAGCGACATCTTCTGCGTTGGAAATCCTCACCGGGTATCCGACCTTGTTACGGTTTACGCCTTGAATCTTCCGCTTTGTAAACAAAAATCCACCGGGAAAATTAAATGTCGACAGCCCTAATGAAAAAAGCGCGGAGTAGTCCGCGCTTTGGGTTTCAGACGGCCTTTTACAAGGCGGCGAGTACCGCATCGCCCATTTCGGAGCAGGAAACGAGTTTTGTGCCTTCTTCGTAAATATCGCCGGTGCGCAAGCCTTGTTGCAGCACTTTTTGGACGGCGTTTTCGACTTGTTGCGCGCGCGCTTCATCGTTCAGGCTGTAACGAAGCAGCATGGCAAGCGAGAGGATGGTGGCCAGCGGGTTGGCTTTGTTTTGTCCGGCGATGTCGGGGGCGGAGCCGTGTGACGGTTCGTACAGGCCTTTGCCGTTTTCGTCCAAAGAAGCAGAAGGCAGCATACCGATGGAGCCGGTCAGCATGGAGGCTTCGTCGGAGAGGATATCGCCGAAGATGTTGCCGGTGGCAATCACGTCGAATTGTTTGGGCGCGCGCACGAGCTGCATGGCGGCGTTGTCGACGTACATATGGGAAAGCTCGACATCAGGGTATTCTTTGCCGATTTCTTCAAAGATTTCGCGCCAGAGTTCGGTGGTTTCCAAAACGTTGGCTTTGCCTACGGAGCAGACTTTCTTGCTGCGTTTTTGGGCGGATTGGAAGGCGACGTGGGCGATGCGGCGGATTTCGCTTTCGCTGTATTTCATGGTGTTGTAGCCTTCGCGTTCGCCGTTTTCCAGAACGCGGATGCCGCGCGGTTCGCCGAAATAAATATCGCCGGTGAGTTCGCGCACAATCAAAATATCCAAACCGGCAACGATTTCAGGCTTGAGCGTGGAGGCGTTGGCTAGCTCGGGATAGAGGATAGCGGGGCGCAAATTGGCAAAAAGATTCAAGTCTTTACGGATGGCCAACAAGCCGCGCTCAGGACGCAATGGACGGTCGAGATTGTCGTATTGCGGAGAACCGACTGCACCAAGCAGGACGGCATCGGCTTTACGGCAAAGGTTTTGCGTGAATTCTGGATAAGGATGGCCGTATTCGTCGTAGGCTTCGCCTCCCAATGGGGCGTATTCGTAGCCGGCGTCCAAGCCTTGGGCGATAAGTTTGTCGAGTACGCGGACGGTTTCGGCGATGATCTCAGGGCCGATGCCGTCGCCGCGCAAGATAGCGATATGTTTGGTCATTGTTTTTCCTTTTTTTGTCAATAAAGAGTGGGGATGCCGTCTGAAAAAGGTTCGGGCAGGTTTAGAGGTCGGATGCGATACTAAGATGTCGTTATAGACGCTCTGTTTCGATACGGATTTTAAAAACGGCTTTGCGTATGTTCGCCCTGTCGCCGACCAATGGGGCATGCGCATCATTCGGGAAAAATAGCGCAAATTCGCCTGGCTCCAAGGTTAACCAGGTTTCCGGCTCGCAGTCGAAAAACTCGATATCGCGCTTTTCGTTGTAGCCCAAACCGTTTTTCAGACGGCCTCTGTCTATCCAGCCATACGTTTCGCTGCCGTCAATCGGCGTTTGAATATCAATGTGTTTTAAGTGCGCTTCAGGCTGGGCTTCTCGTTGCGTCCTCATCGGCTCGCTGCCGATAAAAATACGGATATTGGGATTCTCGTACGGTACTTGGCCGTCGGGCAGTTTGGCAAAATCCAAGGTCTGCAACAGATGGAAGGCTTCGGCAAAGTCGGGATGCAGCGCGGCGTAGCGGGTGGCATTGCTTATGGTGTCGGTAATCATGGTATATTTTTGTAGATTAAAGACCGTCTGAAACACTTAAATTTTTCAGACGGCCTTTTGTATATCAACCGTTAAACAGCCAAGGCTGGCTTTGGCGGCGTTTTTCTTCAAAGGCATGAATTTCGTCAGCATGTTGCAGGGTCAGGCCGATTTCGTCCAAGCCGTTTAAGAGGCAGTGTTTGCGGTGTTCGGTAATGTCGAATGTGAATGTTTCGCCGCTAGGGGTGGTCAGGGTTTGCTCGGCAAGGTCGATGGAGAGCTGATAGCCTTCGTTAGCTTCAACTTCTTTGAAAAGCTGGTCAACCTGTTCTTCTGTCAAAACGATAGGCAAAAGGCCGTTTTTGTAGCAGTTGTTGAAGAAGATGTCGGCGAAGCTGGGGGCGATGACGGCGCGGAAGCCGTAGTCGTCCAATGCCCAAGGGGCGTGTTCGCGTGAAGAGCCGCAACCGAAGTTTTTACGCGTCAACAGGATTTGTGCGCCTTGATAGCGTGGCTGGTTCAGGGAGAAATCCGGATTTAACGGGCGTTTGCTGTTGTCCATGCCAGGTTCGCCGTGGTCGAGGTAACGCCATTCATCAAAGGCATTGGGGCCGAAGCCGCTGCGTTTGATGGATTTCAGAAATTGTTTGGGGATGATGGCATCGGTGTCGACGTTGCTGCGGTCGAGCGGGGCAACGATGGCGGTAATTTTGGTAAAGGCTTTCATGTCAGATTCTTATAGTAATAATGGGAAATTTTATGGCTATTCGGGTTAGCGTGTGCTGTGCAAACCAATTCGGTTGCCTTCTGTATCTTCGATAAAGGCTGCAAAGCCGTTGGCAATGCGGAATTTCTCTTGTAACAGTTTGCCGCCTGCTGCAACGGCTTTTTCTGTTGTTTCGGCACAATCCGGGCAATTAAAGAAAATGGTTGTACCGCCGTGGCCGGGCTGGGCGTTGCTGTCGTGCCAAATCATGCCGGCCGTACCGTGTTGGGTGTAATCGGCTGGAAAAATGATGAAACGGAATCCGTTGCCGCCAACGTCTTGCAGGGGCTTGCCGAATACGGATTCGTAAAAGGCTTTGGCGCGATCCAAATCATGAGCGTGAATACCAAACCAGCTTGACGGATTACCCATTGTTTCTCCCTTTGCTTGGAATCGTGAAAATGTCTGAACAAGTAATCAGGTATCAGGCCGTCTGAAACGGGGTCAGGAGCTTCAGACGGCCTGATTTACCGAATTATTCGGTAGCGGCTTCGATTTTGCTGCCAACATGGCTCATGCCGCGACCTATTGCATTGCCGCCTTTTTTAACGGCTTCGCCGGTTTTGTCGGCAACGTGTTCGGCGGTTTCTTTGGTTTTATCGGCTACGCGCTCGGCGGTTTCTTTGGTTTTATCGGCTACGCGCTCGGCAGTTTCTTTGGTTTTGTCGGCTACGCGCTCGGCAGTTTCTTTGGTTTTGTCCCAATTGCGGTTGGCATCCTTTTTTGCGCCTGACCAAGTGCTGGAACAAGCCGACAGGATGAGGGCTGCGGCAGCCAATGCAAACAGTTTTTTCATACTAGTTTCCTTTCAAGTTATCAATGATTGAGAAGTTTTTCGGACGTTTTTCGCAATAGGAAAATTTACTTGTGTAAGGTGTTGTTTCAGACGGTCTGATGAATAAAGGCCGTCTGAAAATACTTTAAGCCATAGTGCGGATGTCGGTAAAGCAGCCGGTCACTGCGGCGGCGGCTGCCATAGCGGGGCTGACGAGGTGGGTGCGTCCGCCGTTGCCTTGACGGCCTTCAAAGTTACGGTTGGAAGTGGAGGCGCAACGTTGTCCCGGGGTCAGGCGGTCGGCATTCATGGCGAGGCACATAGAGCAGCCCGGTTCGCGCCATTCAAAACCGGCTTCGATAAATACTTCGTGCAAGCCTTCTTTTTCTGCCTGCTCTTTAACCAAACCGGAGCCAGGGACAATCAATACGCGTTGTACATTGTCCGCTTTTTTGCGGCCTTTGGCGATGGCGGCGGCTTCGCGCAAATCTTCGATACGGCTGTTGGTGCAAGAGCCGATAAAGACGATATCGACAGGGATTTCGTTTAATGGCGTACCGGCTTCCAAACCCATGTATTCAAGGGCGCGTTCCATGCCGCTGCGTTTAACCGGATCGGCTTCTTCGGCAGGATTAGGCACTTTGCCACTGATGTCCAAAACCATTTCAGGCGAAGTGCCCCAAGTGACTTGAGGCTCGATGTCTTCGGCTTTGAAGTGGTATTCTTTATCGAATACCGCGCCTTCGTCGGAAACCAGCGTGCGCCAGTACTCGACGGCTTTGTCCCACGCTTCGCCTTTAGGTGCGAAAGGTTTGCCTTTTACATAGTCGATGGTGATTTGGTCGACGGCAACCATGCCTGAGCGTGCACCGGCTTCGATCGCCATATTGCACAAGGTCATGCGGCCTTCCATAGAAAGGCTGCGGATGGCTTCGCCGCCGAACTCGATGGCGTAGCCCGTACCGCCTGCTGTGCCGATTTTTCCGATGATGTAGAGGGCGACGTCTTTGGCGGTAACGCCCGGTTTCAGACGGCCTTCAACGGCAATCAGCATGGATTTGGATTTTTTCGCGGTAATACATTGGGTCGCCATGGTGTGCTCGACTTCGGAAGTGCCGATGCCGTGTGCCAACGCACCGAACGCACCGTGGGTAGAAGTGTGCGAGTCGCCGCAGACAACGGTCATGCCGGGCAGGGTAGCACCTTGTTCCGGGCCCATAACGTGTACGATGCCTTGGCCTTTATCCATAAACGGGAAGTAGGCGAGTGCGCCAAACTCTTTAATGTTTGTATCCAAAGTATCGACTTGCAGTTTGGAAATCGGGTCTTGGATACCTTTGCCCCAGTCGCCGGTCGGGGTGTTGTGGTCGGCTGTGGAGACTACGCTGTCGATACGCCAGAGTTTGCGGCCGGCCATTTTCAAGCCTTCAAATGCTTGCGGGCTGGTTACTTCGTGAACCAGGTGGCGGTCAATGTAAAGCAGGACAGTGCCGTCTTCTTCTTCGCGGACGATGTGGCTGTTCCAAAGTTTATCGTAAAGGGTTTGTGCTGTCATGGTGTTGTTCTTTTGTGTGGGTAGTAATGTAAGATGAAAATTCTAGACGGATTTTACATGTCATGCAACAAAATTTGTCTAATTTTTGAAAAAATGGAAAATTGAAAACAATCTGTAGATAAAAATTAGACATATTGTCTATTTAAAAGAACGGTTATATTCAAAGAATGATTTGATATGAAAGAATACTTGTCGGGATTCTTTTAAAGGCATTATTATTTGTACCTTGTTAAAACCACGTCAGGCAGAGGAAAGATGAAATTACCGGTTATATCGTCCGAGCATTTGGCTCAACTGCAGGCATTTGAAGCGAAAATCCTGTGTAACCACGCAAAAATTGAAGCATGGTTCCGTTCGCAGTGGAATGTGCACCGTCCGCCGTTTTACGGTTCGGTCGACATCCGCAATGCCGGTTACAAAATTTCGTCTATCGATATGAACCTGTTTCCGGGCGGCTTCAATAATTTGAATCCCAACTTTATCCCGCTGGCGGCGGTTGCTGCGCAAGATGCGGTGCAGCGTGCTTGCGAAACGGCAAAATCCGTATTGATTATTCCTGAAAACCACACGCGCAATACGTTTTACCTGCAAAACGTTTACGCCCTCAGCGAGATTTTGCGCTCGGCAGGGTATGAAGTGCGCTTGGGCAGCTTGAATCCGGAAGTTACTGAACCGACCGAGTTTGAAACCGCCTTGAGCGACAAAATCCTGTTGGAACCTTTATTGCGCACCCGCGAGCGCGTCCATCTTGCAGACGGTTTCTCGCCTTGCGTCGTCTTGTTGAACAACGACTTGTCCGCAGGTGTTCCCGACATTCTCAAAGACATCAGCCAAACCGTATTGCCTCCGTTGCACGGCGGTTGGACGACGCGCCGCAAAACAGATCATTTCGGCGCGTATAACCAAGTTGCCACCGAATTTGCCAAGTTGATCGACATCGACGAGTGGCAGATTAACCCGTATTTTGAAAAAATCGGCGGTTTGGACTTCCAAGAGCGGGAAGGTGAAGATGCGTTGGCAGAAGCGGTAGAACGCGTGCTGGCGAAAATCCAAGCCAAATACGACGAATTGGGCATTACCGATGAGCCTTTCGTGATTGTCAAAGCCGACGCGGGTACTTACGGCATGGGCGTGATGAGCGTCAAATCCGCCGATGAAGTGCGCGGCTTGAACCGTAAAAACCGCAACAAAATGGCGAAGGTAAAAGAAGGCTTGGAAGTCAGCGAAGTCATTGTCCAAGAAGGTATTTATACCTACGAAACCATGAACGGCGCCGTGTGCGAACCCGTCGTGTATATGATGGACCGTTTCGTAATCGGCGGCTTCTTCCGCGTACACGAAGGCCGTGGCGCGGACGAAAACCTCAACGCCGGCGGTATGGTGTTTGTTCCGCTGTCCAACAGCATTCCTACCGGTAACGGCGATAATTCCCAAGAAGCGCCCGAAGCCTGCAAACGCGTATTCGAACAATGGGACTCGCTCGGTATGCCGCGCTCTGAAAAAGACTGCGACGTGGATAACGAACACAACCGCCTCTACGTTTACAGCGTAATGGCACGCCTTTCGCTTCTTGCGGCGTCCATCGAGTTGGAACGGGCAGCGTAAAAGCGTAAAACTGTTTCGCCATAACATGCCGTCTGAAACGTAAATCCGCTTCAGACGGCATTTCAAATTCAACTAAACAGGGATGAGATGAGCATCAAGCAATGGCCGGAGGGAGAAAGGCCGAGGGAAAAACTGCTGGAGCGCGGGGCGGCGGCTTTGAGTGATGCCGAACTTTTAGCAATCCTGCTGCGCGTCGGAACACGCGGGATGAGCGCGGTCGATTTGGCGCGCTACCTGTTGCAGGAGTTCGGCAGCTTGGGAAAACTGATGAGTGCGGATATCGGCAAACTTTCGGCATACAAGGGCATGGGGACGGCAAGTTTCACACAGTTTGCCGTAGTCAGGGAAATCGGACGCAGGATACTGGCCGAAGAATTGCAGGAGAGCATCGTCCTGTCCGATCCGGATACGGTGGCCGACTATCTTCGCCTGCATTTGGGGCACGAGAAAATCGAAGTCAGCGTCGCGCTGCTGCTGAACCGCCAAAACCAGCTGATTTCCGTCAGGGAGTTGTCGCGCGGAACGGTTGCCGAGAATACGCTCTACATCCGCGAAATCGTCAAACTGGCTTTGGACGAGTATGCAGACAGCCTGATTATCGCGCACAACCACCCGGGCGGTTCCGCCGAGCCTTCGCATGAGGATATCGCATTCACCGGACGGCTGGCACAGGCCATGTCGCTGGTTGATGTTTCCCTGCTTGACCATTTCATCGTAACTTCCCGGAGTGTCTGCTCGTTCAGGCAGCTCGGGTTGATGTCCTGACACTCTGTTTTACATGCGGCGGCTCTGATAAAATAGCCGCTTCAACCGTATTAGACAGATATTGTTAAGTTAATGGAAACACAAAACAAACCTACCGTTACCGACATTGACCGCCCCATACTCGTCCCGCCCGGCGGACATAAAAAAGTCTTGCTGCATTCCTGCTGCGCCCCGTGCAGCGGCGAAGTGATGGAAGCCATGCTGGCCAGCGGCATTGATTACACCATTTATTTTTACAATCCCAATATCCATCCGCACAAAGAGTATATGCTCCGAAAAGAGGAAAACGTACGCTTTGCGGAAAAGTTCGGCATCCCCTTCATCGACAAAGACGACGATTACGAAAACGACCGCAAAGAATGGTTTGCCAAAGCCAAAGGTATGGAATTCGAACCTGAGCGCGGCATCCGCTGCACCATGTGTTTCGATATGCGTTTCGAAAAGGCGGCGCAATATGCGCATGAACACGGGTTCCCCGTCTTCACCAGCTCGCTGGGCATTTCCCGTTGGAAAAACATGAACCAGATTAACGACTGCGGCCGCCGCGCCGCCGCGCCTTACGATGATGTGGTGTATTGGGATTTCAACTGGCGCAAAGGCGGCGGCAGCGCGCGCATGATTGAAATCAGCAAACGTGAAAACTTCTACCAGCAGGAATATTGCGGTTGTGCCTATTCCCTGAGGGATTCCAACGCCCACCGCAAATCACAGGGCAGAATCCCCATCAAACTCGGCGTGTTGTATTACGGGGACGAGTCTACGCAATACGAACCCGTACCGGTTCAGACGGAAAAATAAACACCTTATGCCGTCTGAAGGTTCGGACGGCATAAGGTTCGGAAGCCGGTACGGGAAATGGAAATCGGCAAACGGAAACGTGATTTTCAAGTTTGCCGTTTTCATGAAATATCCCGTTGCCGGGGCGAAAGGGCGACATCATGAAATCCCTTGTTATCTGGCTGCTCCTATTGGGCTCGGCAGCAGGCGTTTTCTACCATACCCAAAACCAATCCTTGCCTGTGGGAGAACTTGTCTATCCGTCTGCACCGCAAATCAGGGGGCAGGGCGATGCGTTGCACTACCTTAACCTCATCCGCGCACAAATCGGTTTGCACGAGCTGGCACACGCGCCGGTTTTGGAAAATTCCGCCCGCAGGCACGCACGCTATCTCACGCTTAATCCCGAAGACGGACATGGAGAATATCATGTCGAAAACCCTCATTATACCGACCGAAAGCTGACCGGACGCACACGCCTTGCCGGTTATCTTTACAACGGTGTACATGAAAATGTCAGCACGGAAGAGGAATCGGGATTGCGAGATGGGGATATCCGTACGCAGCAACGCCAAGTAGACGGATTGATGAGTGCCGTCTATCACCGCCTTTCGCTACTTGACCGGCATACGGATGAGGCAGGAGCAGCATTTGTCAGGGAAAACGGTAAAACCGTCCTCGTATTCAACCAAGGCAACGGTAGGTTTGAGCGCGCCTGTGCCCGGGGAATGCAGCAGCCGGAAGCAGGACGGAAATATTACCGTAATTCCTGCCATAACGGTGCGGCCGTTTATGCCGATGAAGTCATGCCCGCAACGGAATTGCTTTATACCGCCTATCCGGTCGGCAGCGACGCGCTGCCTTATTTTTACGGGGAGCGTCCCGACCCTATGCCGGGATATGAAATGACGGGAAATCCTGTCAGCATTGATTTTTCTGAGGCGGCAGGCAAAATTGTGATGAAAAATTTCAAGCTGTATCGGGGTAAAAATGAAATCCGTCCCGTCAAAGTTTTAACCACCGGCAACGACCCCAACGGCAGGCTGACGGCCTACCAATTTGCGCTTTTCCCGATCAAGCCTTTGGAATACGGTACGCTTTATACGGCAATATTCGATTATCTCCGCAACGGACGGCGCGGGCAGGCGAAATGGCAGTTTAGAACCCGAAAACCCGATTACCCTTATTTTGAGGTAAACGGAGGTGAGACGCTTGCCGTCAAGAAAGGCGAAGAATATTTCATCCACTGGCGCGGACGCTGGTGTCTGGAAGCGTGTACCCGTTATACCTACCGGCGGCAGTTCGGCAACAGCCTGTCCATACTCCGGCACGAAGCGGGCGGCATCGTCTTCAGCGTCGGCGGAATGGCGGGAAGCCGCATCAGGCTTGCTCCGGAAGACAGCCCGGAACGCGGCGTAACCCTTTATTTACAGGATTGACAGTTATGTCAGGCAGAACAGGACGGAACAGTGCCACTCAGGCGCAACCGGAACGCGTCATGCTGGTGGGCGTGATGTTGGATAAGGAAGGAACGGGCAGCAGCGCCGCCCGTTTGAGCGGATTTCAGACGGCATTGGTGGAAGCGGTGGAGCTGGTCAAAGCGGCCGGAGGCGATCCCGTCCTTGTGGAAACCGCCAAACGCGCCCGCCCGCATACAGCGCTGTTTGTCGGTACGGGCAAGGTTGAAGAGCTGGCGGCGGATGTTGCGGCCAACGGTATCGATTTGGTCGTATTCAACCACGAACTGACGCCGACGCAAGAGCGCAACCTAGAAAAGGAGCTAAAGTGCCGCGTGTTGGACAGGGTAGGGTTGATTTTGGCGATTTTTGCCTGTCGCGCACGGACTCAGGAAGGCAGGCTGCAAGTCGAGTTGGCGCAATTGAGCCATTTGGCCGGACGCTTGATACGGGGTTACGGCCATCTGCAGAGCCAGCGGGGCGGCATTGGTATGAAAGGCCCGGGCGAAACCAAACTGGAAACCGACCGCCGATTGATTGCCCATCGGATTAATGCGTTGAAAAGACAGCTTGCCAACCTTAAAAAACAACGCGCACTCCGCCGTAAACCGCGCGAATCGGGCGGAATTAAAACCTTCGCATTGGTCGGTTATACCAATGTAGGCAAATCCTCGTTGTTCAATTGTCTGACCAAAGCGGGCGCATATGCACAGGACCAGCTGTTTGCAACACTGGACACTACGGCACGGAGGCTGTATATCAATCCGGAATGCAGCATCATCCTGACCGATACTGTGGGTTTTGTCAGTGATCTGCCGCACAAACTGATTTCCGCCTTTTCCGCCACGCTTGAGGAAACCGCCCAAGCCGATGTGCTGTTGCACGTCGTCGATGCCTCCGCCCCCGGTAAAGAACAGCAGATTGAAGATGTAGAAAACGTCCTCAGGGAAATTAAAGCCGACCGCATCCCGTGTATCAGAGTTTACAACAAAACCGACCTTCTGCCGTCTGAAGACAGAAATACGGGGATACAGCGGGATGGCAGGGGCAGGATTGCCGCCGTTTATCTTTCTGCCGAAGAAAAAACTGGCATAAACGCATTGCGCGATGCGGTTGCCGAATATTGCGCCGCCATGCCGACAACCGATGACGAAACCGAAACGCCATGAAAAAAACCTGTTTCCACTGCGGTCTGGATGTTCCCGAACACCTCCACCTGACTGTCCGTTATGAAAATGAAGACCGGGAAACCTGCTGCGCCGGTTGTCAGGCGGTCGCACAAAGCATTATCGACGCCGGTTTGGACAGCTATTACAAACAGCGTACCGCCGACGCACAGAAAAGCGAGCTGCCGCCTCAGGAAATCCTCGATCAAATCCGCCTCTATGATTTACCCGAGGTGCAGTCTGATTTTGTCGAAACCCATAACGGTACGCATGAGGCGGTGCTGATGCTGGGCGGCATTACCTGTGCCGCCTGCATTTGGCTCATCGAACAACAGCTTTTGCGTACAGACGGCATCATCCGCATTGATCTCAATTACAGTACCCGGCGCTGCCGGGCCGTATGGGACAACGAAAAAATCCGCCTTTCCGATATTTTGTTGAAAATCAGGCAGACGGGTTATACCGCCGAACCATATGACGCACAGAAAATCGAGGCCGCCAATCAGAAGGAGCGGAAACAATATATCGTCCGCCTTGCCGTTGCCGGTTTGGGTATGATGCAGACCATGATGTTCGCGTTGCCGACCTACCTTTACGGCAACGACATTGAAGAAGATTTCCTACAAATCCTCCATTGGGGCGGTTTCCTGATGGTGTTGCCGGTTGTCTTTTACTGCGCCGTTCCGTTTTATCAAGGCACGCTGCGCGACTTGAAAAACCGCCGGGTCGGTATGGACACGCCGATTACCGTCGCCATCATTATGACCTTTATCGCCGGCGTTTACAGCCTTGCGACCAATGTGGGACAGGGGATGTATTTCGAATCCATCGCCATGCTGCTGTTTTTCCTGCTGGGCGGACGTTTTATGGAACAAATCGCACGACGTAAGGCAGGCGATGCCGCCGAGAGGCTGGTCAAGCTGATTCCTGCGTTTTGCCATCATATGCCCGATTACCCCGATACGCAGGAAACCTGCGAGGCAGCCGTCGTCAAATTGAAGGAGGGCGATATCGTGATGGTCAAACCGGGGGAGACCGTACCTGTCGACGGTACGGTTGTCGAAGGCAGCAGCGCGGTCAATGAAGCCATGCTGACGGGTGAAAGCCTGCCCGTCGCCAAAATGCCGTCTGAAAAAGTAACCGCCGGCACACTCAATACGCAAAGCCCCCTAATCATACGCACCGACCGTACCGGCAGCAGTACGCGCCTGTCCCATATCGTCCGCTTGCTCGACCGCGCCTTGGCGCAAAAACCGCGCACCGCCGAGTTGGCGGAACAATACGCCTCGACATTCGTTTTCGGGGAGCTGCTGCTTGCCGTCCCCGTATTCATCGGTTGGATGTTTTACGCCGATGCGCATACCGCGCTTTGGATTACTGTCGCCCTGCTTGTCATTACCTGTCCGTGCGCCTTATCGCTTGCCACGCCGACGGCCCTGGCTGCTTCTACCGGTGCGCTGGCGCGCGAAGGCATTTTAATCAGCGGTAAGCAAACCCTGGAAACGCTCGCTCAAACCACCGACATCATCTTCGATAAAACAGGAACGCTGACCCGGGGAAATCCCACCGTCAGCCGTATCTCATTGTTGAGCGGCACAGACGAAGCCTTTGTTCTCGCGGTGGCGCAGGCGTTGGAACAACAGTCCGAACATCCCCTTGCCCGCGCCATCCTCAACCACCGTGTTTCAGACGGCATGATTCCTGACATACGGGTCGGACAACGCCTCAATCATGTCGGTGAAGGCGTAGGCGCGCAACTGACCGTCAACGGGGAAACGCAGGTGTGGGCATTGGGCAGGGCGGCTTATGTCGCTAAAATCGCCGGAGAACCTCCGCAGGATGAACAGTCTTCAGAAAGCGGCAGTGCGGTCTATCTCGGCAACCAGCTCGGTTTCCAAGCTGTGTTTTATCTTCAAGACCCGTTGAAGGAAGGGGCGGAGGAAGTTGTCCGCAAGTTGAAGCGGCAAAACCTGACCCTGCACCTGCTCAGCGGAGACCGTGAAACCGCCGTTGCAGAAACCGCACGCGCCTTAGGTATCGGACATTACCGTTCCCAAGCCATGCCGGAAGACAAGTTGGAATATGTCAAGGCTTTGCAGAAAGAAGGGAAAAGAGTGTTGATGATAGGCGACGGCATCAACGACGCCCCTGTTTTGGCACAGGCCGATACTTCTGCAGCGGTGGCGGGAGGAACCGATATTGCAAGGGACGGCGCGGATATCGTCCTTCTAAACGAAGATTTGAATACCGTACCGCATATGCTGGCACAGGCGGGAAGGACGCGGCAGATTATCCGTCAGAACCTGTCGTGGGCGAGTGCTTACAACATCATTGCTGTACCGCTTGCCGTTTTGGGCTATGTCCAACCGTGGATTGCCGCACTGGGCATGAGCTTCAGTTCTCTGGTCGTATTGGGCAACGCCATGCGGCTTCACAAGCAGGTGGACATGCCGTCTGAAAAACACTGACCGGCGTAAAGCATAAAAAAACCCGAAAAAACCCGAATTCTGACTTTCAGGATTCGGGTTGGATTTTGTCTGCCGTTTCAGACGGCATTTTCAAGCAGATTATTGGTCCACAAATGCGCGCTCAATCAGGTAATCGCCGCGCACGCCTGTTTTCGGAGAGACGGTCAAACCGAAATCGTCCAAAACTTTGCAGGTGTCTTTCAGCATCGCAGGGCTGCCGCACAGCATGGCGCGGTCGTCTTGAGGATTGATTTTGGGCAGGCCGATGTCTTCAAACAGTTTGCCGCTTACCATCAGGTCGGTCAGGCGGCCGTGGTGTTCGAATTCTTCACGCGAAACAATCGGGTAGTAAATCAGTTTTTCTTTAACCAAGTCGCCGAGGTATTCGTGTTCGGGCAATTCTTTGGTAAAGCGGTCGTAGTACGCTAAATCTTTTTTGTAGCGCACGCCGTGTACGAGGATGATTTTCTCAAATTGCTCGTAAATTTCGGGGTCTTTAGTGATGCTCAAGAAAGGGGCGATGCCGGTACCGGTGCTCAACAGGTAAAGGTGTTTGCCCGGATTCAGATCGCCGGCAACCAGAGTTCCGGTCGGTTTTTTGCTGATTAACACGTCGTCGCCGACTTTGAGGTGTTGCAGGCGGCTGGTCAGAGGTCCGTCTTGGACTTTAATGCTGAAAAATTCGAGGTGTTCTTCCCAGTTGGCGGAGGCGACGCTGTATGCGCGCATCAGCGGCTTGCCGTCCACCATCAATCCGACCATGACGAACTGGCCGTTTTCGAAGCGCAACGATTCGTCGCGGGTGCAGGTAAAGGTAAAATATGCGTCTGTCCAGTGGTGTACGGACAATACTTTTTGGGTATTGAATGCTGCCATTTGGGTTTCCTGTCAGTAAAAGAAATGGGGAGTGTTTATTTGGGACGTGTGTCAGAATGAGAATATTTGCCCAATTCGGGATAAAGTCAAAATTCTAAACGAAACGGATGGTTGCGACAATGCTTGATGCACAGCGATTATATGCCGTTTGAAGGGCTTTCAGACGGCATAGCGGGATAGGCGGTACTTTACGGCGGCATATCCGCAAGGGAAATCAGGGAAATTGAGGCTGCCAGCCTGAGCGCATCCCGTCCCCAGCGTGGGTGTTCCAGCCTACGTATTGGGAGAATCGGTTTGACGGTGGCGGCAATCAGCCTCTGTATTTCGGCAGGCTGCGCTGACAGTACGCTGCCCCATTTTTCCGCTGCCGCTTCTAGTAGTCCGCCGTTTTTCAATATTAGTGCGGTAGAATGAATGTAGCAGAGCCAATCGCGGGCTTGGCATTGCGCGTGGGTCAGGACTTCGGAAGGGTCGTCTTCAAAGTCCAAAAAGCTGATGTTTTTTCCGTCCGACATCATATTCCGTGCAAACGCCTGACTGAGGAACTGCCGTTTTTCATGCACATGGGCAATGGCTTCCAAACCGGCAAGCCAAGCGTCTGCCTTTCCGGCTTCGGCTTCTTTGCGGATTTGCGTATCGAGCGGAACCCCTTCCAAATTGCCGAACATAAGGGCATTTTTCCGGACAGCGAGCAATTCGGGAACGGCTATCCCCGCAGAGCGCAATTCGTACAGGCGTTTCGACTCGGTTGCAATGGCAGGCTCACCTCCGAGACTGGGGACCGGCTTCAATACACCCAGCTTCAAATACCGGGCAACCATGCCGAGCAGCGCGTAGCGCCATAGTGCATTGTGCCTGCCTGCTTTGCGTATCCATACCTTGGTTCCGTCGGCAAGCAGGTGGGGGGCGATGGCGGCCTCCTGTTTTGCCGCCAGTTCGTCCAGCAGGATGGAAAAACGGGTTTCCTGCATAGGTAAAGTCATTTTCTTTCAATCTTAAGTTCGGACGGAATGCCGCCCACACGGGACATCAGGCAAGGGTTTGTTCGATGATGCCTTTTACCGCATCCGCACTGTTCGGCACGGTTTGCACACGCTGCGGCAATTTTTCTAAACCTTCCAGCGCGGCGGGGCGCGGAATGGCGACATCGCCGACGGCTTCGCGTATGGTTGCATCGAATTTCGCCGCCAACGCAGTTTCCAAACAAACCACCGTTTCACCTTCTTCGCGCACTTCGCGGGCGACTTTTACGCCGTCGGCAGTGTGCGGGTCGATGAGTTCTTGGTCTTGCTCATAAACCTGTTTGATGGTGGCGAGGCGGTCGGCATGGGTGGATTTGCCGGAGGTAAAGCCGTATTTGCCGCCGACTTTGTCCAAGGCAAACTGCAAGTCAAAGCCCTTGCCTGCCGCAACTTCCGTCCACAGCGTGTTGATTTCCTGAGGATCGCGATCCATCAGGTCGAAAACGAAACGCTCGAAGTTGGACGCTTTGGAAATGTCCATCGACGGGCTGGAGGTAACATAAGTATGCGCGCTGTTGCGCGGGCGGTATGCGCCGGTTTTGAAAAACTCGTCCAACACATCGTTTTCATTGGTCGCGACAATCAGGCGGCGGATGGGCAAGCCCATTTGTTTGGCGATGTGTCCCGCGCAAACGTTGCCGAAGTTGCCGCTTGGCACGCAGAAGCTGACTTGCTCGTCATTGCTTTGCGTCGCTTTGAAATAGCCCGCAAAGTAATAAACCACTTGCGCGACGATGCGTCCCCAGTTAATCGAATTGACCGTACCGATGTGGTATTTTTCCTTGAACGCGGCATCGTTCTGCACCGCCTTCACAATATCCTGACAGTCGTCAAACATACCCTTCACGGCGATATTGTGGATATTCCCGTCTTGCAGGCTGTACATCTGCGCACGTTGGAACGCGCTCATTTTGCCGTCGGGCGACAGCATAAATACGTTCACGCCCTTTTTGCCGCGCAAGGCATATTCCGCAGCCGAACCCGTATCACCGCTGGTTGCACCCAAGATATTGAGTTTTTTGCCCTCTTTGTTTAAAACATATTCAAACGCATTGCCTAAAAACTGCATTGCCATGTCTTTGAATGCCAAAGTGGGGCCGTTGGATAAGGCCTGAATCTTAATGCCGTCTGAAAGCGTGCGGACGGGGGTGATTTCTTTTGTACCGAAGGCTGCTTCGGTGTAGGTACGGTCGAGGATGTCGCGCAGGTCGTCCTCCGGAATATCCGTAACGAACAGGCGCATGATTTCAAACGCCAATCCGGGATAGTCCAATCCGCGCCACCGGTCGAGCGTGCAGCGGTCGATTTGCGGATAATGTTCCGGCAGCATCAGCCCGCCGTCGGGTGCGAGACCCATCAGTAAGACTTCGCTGAACGGTTTGTGTGCGGTTTCGCCGCGGGTGCTGATGTATTTCATGATTTTCTCTGCTTATACGGTAAGGAAAAAGGGAGGACGGTATGTTGTCCGAGTCGTCCGAAATCCGGTGGATTAGCGGTACAGGCGTTTGAAGCAGGCGGAAACCGTTTTGGCGGTAACGGCGGTAATTGCCTGATTGCGCGTGGACTGGTTCAGCATCTGCATCACATCGTTGCCGGTCAGCTGGTTGGGTGCTTCTTCGGTAGCGCAGCCGCAAATCTTGTTTTCCCATTCCGCTTGTTTTTCGGCACTCATCGCCAGCGCGGTCAAACGCCATTCGCTGCGTTTGTTCAATTCCGCACGGCATTGGCTTTCTACCGCCATTTTGACGATGCTGCCGCCCATACCTGTGCCGCCGCCCAAACCGCCGAACGCCGAGTCAGAATCATAAGCGCAGCCGCCCAACAACGCCGCTATAGAAGCAACGGTAACAATCTTTTTCATATTCATAGCCATCCCTTGCCGCAAGGTCGTCTGAAACGCCCTGCAAAGTCTTTACAAACGCGTATTATACCGTAAGCGGTGTGAGATGGGGGATTGGAGAGAGTGGGGTATAATTCAGCACTTATTTAAAAAATGGAGCATTTTAGACATGAATCATTTTAAAAAAAATAAGCAGAAACAAATTAGATCACTATTGCTTATAAAGCCTTTAGAGTCAAATAAAAAATCAATAATTATCAATTATTTAGAAATGGCTGGTAAATTTTTTGCCGCTTTGGCTGCGCTTGGATTAATACTTGGAAGCTTTTTAACTCATCGATATTTAGATTTTATTGAACAATCTAGCATCTTCCCTGATGCCATGACTTCTTCTTCCAGTTTAACTACTATTTTATTTATTTTTGCTCTAATTCTTATAGTTTTCATTTTTCCTTTTGTATCTCCTTATTTTCTGCTACACATATCTAGCGAATATAGAAAAAAAGGGAAGAAGCTTAAAAAACTACATTTACCTTTATATACCTTAGCCTTAAGCTTCCCGATTTTAATTACATTACTTATACTCATGGAATATTTTGGGAATAAAGATAACTTACCAATTCATGTTTTTTCTCTAATTATATTGACACTACCCTGCTTTTTTTACCTACTACAGGGAAATATCTCTATTTTTTCGAAACTTTTAAAATATGAACTGCCATCAGATAACTATTGTGACAATAAAAAACAAAATATAATTCTAAAGCCTATTAAATTTATTAAAATTTATTTCTTCCAAATTTTATATACTATATTTTATTTTACTTGTTTAATCTTCATAATTATAACGACAATTCCGCTCATTCTTATACTAGGTTCAGTAGCAGATTTCAAATATACTAAAGAAAGCGTAATTTCATTTCTAAGTACTATCAAATCCACCTTATTTGTACTATTCATCCTGCTCTTCATATCATTTACAATGTTTTTTTACCCTTTCATTTTCATAATCTTAGCATATGACTGGATACCTAACGGATTAACACAATACATGTACTTATATTGCTTAAGTTTTTTTATATTCCTAAATATCAAATTTGTATTAGATGAGATAAATAAAAGCAATAGCATTAAAGCAAAAAATAAATCTATTTATACACTTCCCGTTTTTCTTTCTTTTTTGTCATTTTTACTGTTGCTTTCATATTCTAATAACTCTGCAATACATATGCTTTATCCTGTTCGATTTGTGGAAATTCCTAAAAACTCTTTATGGTATTTATTACATAATAATTTTCAACAAAACAACGACCTCCAAGAAATCAATGGCATCAACAAAAATGACTTGATTAAATTAAAACAAAAATTCAAATGTTCCATACTTTCAGAAAATGAAAAATTAAAAAAAGGTATTGATTGTTCTTCGAAACCTGAACAACGCAACAATGCCTTATACGGCTATATGGCTTGGAACTTAGGTGACACCAAAGTTTTCTGCCCGCCAACTGCTGAAAACAACAAAGGAAAAAAGGAAGCCGCAAAATTAGCAACAGAATGTATCGTCATCAGCGGGAAATCACTACAAATTTTGAATGAAAATTATATTGATATTACGCCCAAAGAACGTTAATTCTCCTTTCAGACGACCTGCTATAATCTACGTCGTCTGAAAACCCTCTTTCACGGAAACATCCATGTCCGACCTTTTCACCCGCCAACCCGATGCGCCGCTTGCCGAACGCCTGCGCCCGCATACGCTTGATGACGTTATCGGGCAGCAGCATTTAATCGGCGAAGGCAAACCGCTGCGTGTGGCAGTGGAAGGCGGGAAGCCGCATTCTATGTTGCTGTGGGGGCCGCCGGGCGTGGGCAAGACGACGTTGGCGCGGATTTTGGCGCAGAGTTTCAATGCCCAGTTTCTGCCTGTTTCCGCCGTATTTTCCGGTGTGAAGGACATACGCGAGGCAATCGATAAAGCCGAAATTGCTTTGCAGCAGGGACGCGCGACGATTTTGTTTGTCGATGAAGTCCACCGCTTCAACAAGGCGCAGCAGGACGCGTTTTTGCCGCATGTCGAAAGCGGTTTGCTGACCTTTATTGGCGCAACGACGGAAAATCCGTCGTTTGAAGTCAATCCCGCGCTGTTGAGCCGCGCGCAGGTGTATGTTTTGCAATCCTTGTCTTCAGACGACCTCAAGAAACTGATTGCCAAAGTGTTGGCTTTGCCTGAATACCAAGCTTTCACGATTGAAGCCGATGCGCAAGAATTACTCGTGAATACCGCCGACGGTGATGCGCGCAGATTGTTGAATTTGTTGGAACAACTGTTACGCACCGCCGATACATGCCGTCTGAAAACCTTAACCGCCGAATTTCTCGCCGACAGTTTGGGCGCGCAAATCCGCCGTTTCGACAAAGGTGGCGAGAGTTTCTACAACCAAATCTCCGCCCTGCACAAATCCGTGCGCGGTTCACATCCGAACGCCGCGCTGTATTGGTTTTGCCGTATGCTCGACGGCGGCACCGACCCGCGTTACCTCGCCCGCCGCATCGTGCGTATGGCGTGGGAGGACATCGGACTTGCCGACCCGCGCGCCTTTCAAATTGCCAACGATGCCGCCACCACCTTTGAACGCCTAGGCTCGCCCGAAGGCGAACTCGCGCTGGCGCAAGCCGTGCTGTACCTTGCCGCCGCCGCGAAATCCAACGCGGGCTACAAGGCATACAACCAAATGCGCCGCTTCGTCAAAGAAAACGCCAGCGACGAAGTGCCCATCCACCTGCGCAATGCCCCGACCAAGCTGATGAAGGAATTGGGCTACGGACGCGAATACCGCTACGCCCACGACGAACCAAACGCCTACTCGGCCGGCGAAAGCTATATGCCCGACGGCTTGGACGAACCCGATTTCTACCAACCCGTCCCGCGCGGGCTGGAAATCAAAATCGGCGAAAAGCTGGCGTGGCTTAAATCGCTGGACGAAGAAGCATTAAAGACAAAATGAAGCGATGCCGTCTGAAGCAGAACAGTATGGCAAAGCCAGTACACCGAAAAGGCGTATCAGCTTTTTTCAGGTGTTATAATCTGTTTCAATAATTATACTTATGGTTGATTACGTTTATGTCCCAAACTCACAACGAAAATTCCCGCGTCAAAATCCCCGCCGTTTTGCACCTGATGCGGTTGGGCTACGATTACCTCTCGCTTAAAAACGCAAATTGGGACAAACCAACCAACATCTTCCCCGAAATCTTTATAGAAAGCCTCTGCCGCATCAATTCCGATTTGTCGCCGGACAATGTACGTCGTTTGCTGACCGACATCACTATTGAGCTGGATAATGAAGACTTGGGGCAAAAATTTTACGAACGCCTCACCAATCAATCCGGCGGTAAGAAACTAATCGACTTCCAAAATTTTGATAACAACAGTTTCCATGTTGTAACCGAATTGCCATGCATCAACGGCGATGAAGAATTCCGCCCCGACATTACCCTGCTGGTAAACGGTATGCCTTTGGTCTTTATCGAAGTCAAAAAGCCCAACAACAAAGGCGGCATCGGCGAAGAGCGGGAGCGCATGGGCAAACGTGCGAAAAATCCCAAATTCCGCCGTTTTATCAACATCACCCAATTCATGATTTTTTCCAACAACATGGAATACGACGACGGCGCAACCGAACCAGCACAAGGCGCGTTTTACGCCTCGTCTGCTTACGGCAAGCCCGTATTCAACTACTTCCGCGAAGAGCATAAATTAAACCTTGCCGAGTTATTGAACACGCTTTCAGACGACCTTGAAAACAACGTTCTGCAAGACAATAATCTGCCCGTTATCAAACACAGCCCCGAATTTATCAGCAATAAATCGCCCGATACGCCGACCAACCGCATCCTGACTTCGCTGCTTTGCCGCGAGCGCCTCGCCTTTATCCTGCAACACGGGCTGACCTACGTTAAAAGTAACCAAGGCGCGCTGCAAAAACACATCATGCGCTATCCGCAGCTATTCGCCACCCTTGCCATTGAAAAACATTTATCAAACGGCGGCAAAAAAGGCGTGATTTGGCACACCCAAGGCTCCGGCAAAACCGCGCTTGCTTATTACAACACCCGCTACCTGACTCACTATTACGCCAAACAGGGCATCGTGCCGAAATTCTATTTCATCGTGGACAGGCTCGATTTATTGAAACAGGCACAGCGCGAATTTACCGCCCGCGATTTAGTCGTCCATACCATCGACAGCCGTGAAGCCTTTGCTGCCGACATCAAATCCGCCCAAACTTTGCACAACCACTCAGGCAAAGCGGAAATCACCGTTGTTAACATCCAAAAATTCCAAGACGACCCCAATGTCGTCGCCCGTAACGACTACGATCTTGCCATCCAGCGCGTCTATTTTCTCGACGAAGTACACCGCAGCTACAACCCCAAAGGCTCGTTTCTTGCCAACCTCAACCAGTCCGACATAAACGCTGTCAAAATCGGGCTGACCGGCACGCCGCTTATCGGCGTAACCGCAGGCAACGTCAATACCCGCGAACTCTTCGGCGACTACATCCATAAATACTATTACAACGCCTCCATCGCCGACGGCTACACCTTGCGCCTGATTCGCGAGGCCATCAGCAGCCAATACAAAGCTGAATTGCAGGCTGCATTGGCGCAGCTTGAAGTCGAAAAAGGCAGCTTTGACCGCAAAGAAATCTACGCCCATCCGCACTTCGTCCGCCCGATGCTTGACTATATCTTGGACGACTTCGCCAAATTCAGAAAAACCAACCAAGACGACAGCCTCGGCGCCATGGTCGTTTGCGACAGCGCAGAACAGGCACGCCAGCTTTTTGAGCATTTTCAGACGGCCTCAAACCATAATTTAACCGCCGCGCTGATATTGCACGACGTCGGCACCAAAGACGAACGCGACCAATGGGTTAAAGACTTCAAAGCAGGTAAAACCGACATCCTGTTTGTGTACAACATGCTTTTGACCGGTTTTGACGCGCCGCGCCTGAAAAAGCTCTATTTGGGCAGACTGATAAAAGCCCATAACCTTTTACAAACCCTGACCCGCGTCAACCGCACCTACAAATCTTACCGTTACGGCTATGTTGTCGATTTTGCCGACATTGAACGCGAATTTGACAAAACCAACCGCGCCTATTGGGACGAACTTTCGAACGAATTGGGCGACGAAATCGGAAGTTACAGCCAGCTTTTCAAAACGGCAGAAGAAATCGAACAGGAAATTGCAGACATTAAAAACGCCCTGTTTGATTTCGATACCGAAAATGCCGAAGAATTTTGCAGCCAAATTAGCCAAATAGAAGACAAAAAACAGCTTCTAGCCTTAAAAAAAGCCCTGCAAACCGCCAAAGAGCTGTACAACGTCCTGCGCCTGCAAGGCAGCCATGAATTTCTCGCGCATCTGGATTTTGACAAGCTCAATCTCCTGTACCGCGAAACCGCCGCCCGCTTGGATACCTTAAACCTTGCCGAAAAATTACAGCAAGGCGACACCGCCCATTTGCTCAATGAAGCGCTGGAAGACGTTTACTTCCAGTTCGTCAAAATCGGCGAAGCCGAGCTCAAACTTGCCGACGATTTGAAAGACATCATGCGCAAAGTCCGCGAAGGGCTGGCGGGCAACTTCGACCAAGAAGACCCCGAATACATCAGCCTGCGCGAAGAGCTGGAACGCATCTTCAAGAAAAAGAACCTCACCGAAGTCGGGCAAGAAGAAATGCAGGCAAACATCGCCACACTCCAAACCGTCTATACCAAAATCAAAGAGCTGAACCGACAAAACGACCTCTTGCGGCACAAATACGGCGGCGACGCCAAATATGCCCGCACCCACAAGCGGCTGATGGAAAACCCCGCCCTCTATGGCGACAAACTCAAAGTCTTTAACGCGCTAAGCGGTGTAAAAACCGATGCCGACCAAAAAGTGCTGGATATGGAGCAGATTTTGGACAACCAGAATTACTTTGAAAAACAAATACAGGGCATCGTATTAAAACGCTTCAGAACGGAGCAAAAATTCCCTGTTCAACCCCAAGACATCCAAGCCATCAACCGCCTGTTGGTGCGGGAATACTTAAAAGAAAGCGGGCGGATTTGAGGACGTGGTTTTTCAGGTAGCCTTTATGGGCGTATTGCATACGTTCGAAGTGGACAATAAAAGTGCGGTCGGATTTTGAAATGTTTTTTTCAGACGACCTTTGAAGGGTGAGTGCAGGGTGGAATATTAACTTACTGATAATCAAGAGAGTGGCATGAAATATATGATATTCAATCAATCTAAACTTAATAAACAATGGGAAATAAAGGCATTATCTGAGCTTGGGGATTTTACTAGAGGAAAATCTAGCCATCGTCCACGTAATGACCCAAAGTTATTTCAAAATGGTATTTACCCATTTATTCAAACTGGGGATATAAAAGAAGCAAATTTATATTTAGAACATCATACAGAAAATTATAACGAATTTGGGCTCAAGCAGAGCAAGCTATGGAAAGAAAATACGTTATGTATCACTATTGCAGCTAATATTGCTGAGACAACCTTGTTAAAATACCCAATGTGCTTTCCTGATAGTGTCGTTGGGTTTACTGCTTATAAAGGTATATCAAGTGAATTATTTATGCACTATATTTTTACCTTTATAAAAAAATCGATTCAATCTGCCGCAAGTGGAAGTATACAAGATAATATAAATATAGATTTTTTAACGAAACTCAAATTTAGAATTCCTTCGAAAGCAGAACAGGATAAAATCGCCGCCGTTCTATCCGCTTTGGACAAAAAAATCGCCCTAAACAAACAAATCAACGTGCGCTTGGAAGAGATGGCGAAAACCCTATACGACTACTGGTTTGTGCAGTTCGACTTCCCCGACGTCAACGGTAAGCCCTACAAATCCTCAGGCGGCGACATGGTGTTTGACGAAACCTTGAAACGTGAGATTCCGAAGGGATGGGAGGTGAAGAGTTTATGGAAAGTAGCGAAGTATTTTAACGGATTAGCTTTGCAAAAATATCGTCCTGAAAATGAATTCGATGATTTTTTGCCAGTTATTAAAATTAGAGAAATGAATGAAGGTGTTTCTTTAAATACTGAAAGAGCTAAAACAAATATCCCAAAAGAAGCAATTATTGATGATGGGGATATTTTATTTTCTTGGTCTGCAACTTTAGAAATCAAAATTTGGTCTCAAGGCAAAGGGGCTTTAAATCAACATATTTTTAAAGTAACTTCTTCCGAATATCCAAAATACTTTTTTTATTTTGAATTATTAAACTATTTGAAGCATTTTAAAATGATTGCTGATTTAAGAAAAACTACGATGGGACATATTACCCAAGACCATTTAAAACAAGCATATATTTGTATTCCTTCTCAATTATTGTTGGAAAAAATGGAAAGAATTGTTACTCCTATTTTTCAAAAAATGCTAATAACCCAAAAACAAAACCACCAACTAACCCAACTACGCGATTTCCTACTGCCCATGCTGATGAACGGACAGGTATCTGTGGCGGAATAATCCGGATTCAAAAATCCGGCCGATACAATAAAAAAACGAGATAAAAAATGACCGAACAACACTTTACCGAACAAACCAAAGCCCTGATTGACAGTTTGAAAACTATCTGCGCCAACTATGGCTTAGGTAACGATGGCAACGAATTTAAAATCATCAGTCAGGCGTTTTTGTATAAATTCTTAAACGACAAATACGATTTCGAAGTTAAACAAATTCGCAAAGAAAAGCCCGACGAGCCAATCGAGTTCGTCAATATGGATATTGAAGGAAAAACGGCGGTATTGAAGCCCGAACATTCCATAAAATATCTGTCCGAGCGACAAAATGGCGCGGACTTTGCCAAACTCTTTGACGATACGCTCACCGATATTGCCGCTTGTAATGCGGAGTTGTTTTCGGTGAAAACCGAAGGCGGGGCGAAAATCGTGTTGTTCGAGCGTATCAGTCAATATATTACGGATGAAGGCCGACGTGATGATTTTTGCCGCGCGCTGATTTCCAAACTGGCGGGTTTTAGTTTCGAGGCGATTTTTGCGCAAAAATTCGACTTTTTCGCCACGATTTTTGAATACCTGATTAAAGACTACAACAGCAATTCCGGCGGCAAATACGCCGAATACTACACGCCGCACGCAGTAGCGCGGATTATGGCGGATATTTTGGTGCCGGAAGAGGTACGCGGGCAAATCCGCAGCGTGGACGTTTACGACCCGTCGGCCGGTTCAGGAACGCTGTTGATGAACGTCGCCCATGCCATCGGCGAAGATAAATGTATGATTTATACGCAGGATATTTCGCAAAAATCATCCAATCTTTTGCGGCTGAATCTGATTTTGAACAATTTGGTGCATTCTTTGAATAATGTGGTTCAAGGCAATACGATTTTGTCGCCTGCCCATAAAGACGCTTCAGGCCGTCTGAAAAAATTTGATTTCATCGTTTCCAATCCGCCGTTTAAATTGGATTTCAGCGATTTCCGCGACCAACTGGAAGGCGAGGAAAACCGCGAACGCTTTTTTGCCGGTATCCCGAAAATCAAGGCAAAAGACACGGATAAGATGGAAATCTACCAGCTTTTTATCCAGCATATCTTGTTTAGCCTAAAAGAAAAGGGCAAAGCGGCGATTGTATTGCCGACGGGCTTTATCACCGCCCAATCGGGCATCGACAAAAAAATCCGCGAATATTTGGTGGAAAACAAAATGCTCGCCGGCGTGGTGTCCATGCCTTCCAATATTTTCGCCACGACAGGAACCAACGTTTCCATCCTGTTTATCGATAAAGCCAATAAAGACGAAGTGGTGTTAATCGACGCATCGGGCTTGGGCGAAAAAATCAAAGACGGCAAAAACCAAAAAACCGTACTCTCCCGCGAAGAAGAACAAAAAATCTGCAATACCTTCACGCACAAACAGGCAGTGGAAGATTTTAGCGTGGTGGTCGGCTACGATGAAATCAAAGCGAAGAATTACAGCTTGTCGGCAGGGCAGTATTTTGAAGTAAAAATTGATTATGTGGATATTTCCGCCGACGAATTTGTGCAAAAAATGGCAGGATTTTCGGCGGATTTGGATAAACTTTTCACCGAATCTGCCGAATTGGAAAAAGAGATTAAGGATAGGCTGGCGATGTTGAAATTCAATTCATAAATACCGATGAATGAAACCGGTTAAACTTAAAATGCCGTCTGAAATTTCAGACGGCATTTTGTTTGGATTGAATTGTGTCGGCAGGCGCGTTATTTTTCGGCCTCCTCGAAACCGGCAACTTCGAGCCCGAAGCCGGTCAGTCCGGTAAAGGCGGAGGGCTGCCCGAGTATGCGCAGTTTTTTAACATTGAGGCCGGCGAGGATTTGCGCGCCGATGCCGTAGCTTTTGCTATCCCATTTGTAGGCTTGGTTTGCGCCTTTGGGCAGGGTGCGGTCGAGCAGGGCGGCGCCGTCTTCGGTGCGGTGCAGAAGGATGACTACGCCGCTTTCAGCCTGTTGGATACGCTCGAGTGCTTTGGGCAGCGACCATGAATGACGCGGGTTGGCTTGGATGAAGTCCATGACGCTGAAGGGTTCGTGGACGCGGACGAGGGTTTCTGCGTCGGCAGAGGGCGTACCTTTGACGAGGGCGAGGTGGGTTTCGCCGGAGAGCTTGTCGACGTAAACGTGTTGTTGGAACTCGCCCCACGGGGTTTGTACAGGCGAATTGCCCATGTCTTCGAGCAGGCTTTCGGTACGGCTGCGGTATTCGATGAGGTCGGCAATAGTGCCGATTTTAAGGTTGTGTTCTTCGGCGAATTTCATCAGCTCGGGCATACGCGCCATGGTGCCGTCGTCGTTGATAATTTCGCAGATGACGGCGGCGGGGATAAGTCCGTTCATTTGCGCCAGATCGACGCCGGCTTCGGTGTGTCCGGCGCGGACGAGTACGCCGCCTTTTTGGGCACGAAGCGGGAAGATATGACCGGGTTGGACGATGTCTTCGGGTTTGGCGGTTGGGGAAACGGCGGTTTGAATAGTCAGGGCGCGGTCGGCGGCGGAAATGCCGGTGGTAATGCCGTGGGCGGCTTCGATGGAGACGGTAAAGTTGGTGCCGTATTGCGCGCCGTTTTTCTGGGTCATCATGGGCAGACCGAGTTTTTCGACCATTTCGCCAGCCATCGGCAGGCAGACCAAGCCGCGCGCGTTTTTAATCATAAAGTTGATGGCTTCGGGGGTAACGAATTGGGCGGCCATCAGCAGGTCGCCTTCGTTTTCGCGGTCTTCGGCATCGGTAATGATGACCATTTTGCCGGCTTTGATGTCTGCTAGGATTTCGGGGATGGTGGAGATATGGGACATGGTGCGCCTTTCTTGATGGTCGGTTTGGGCGGCAGGGTTTGCCTGATCCAGCCACATGGCGGGCATGTTTGCCGCCTGTTCGATTTTTCTGGCTTTTTTCTCGCCGAAGGATTTGTTTTTTAAGAGGGCGGAGAGTTCGCCCGTATTGAGGCAGACGGCTTCGGCAAAACGGGTTTGCAAACCGCCGTAGTATTTTTCTATCCACTGCCGCAGGTTGCGGCGGCGCAGGTCGGCTGTATCGGTCATTGTTTTTCCCTTTGCGGAAACTGCTGTGTGGGATTGTAGTCCTGCATTTACCGAAAAGCAAACTTCTTTCAATCTTTCGGTAAAGTTTACTTTTAAGTAAATATGCCGTCTGAAACCCGAAATCCGGCTTCAGACGGCATATGGCGTGTTGCTTATTCCGACATCAGATGCCCAAGCTTGTCTGCTTTGGTTTGGAGATAACGCTCGTTTTCCAGATTTTCCCCGACGTGCAGGGGGATGCGTTCGACCACGTTAATCCCCGCATCTTTTAGGGTTTGGATTTTTTCGGGGTTGTTGGTCAGTAGTTTGACCGAGCGGATGCCCAGATATTCGTAGATATATTGTGCCAAACGGAAATCGCGGGCATCGACGGGCAGCCCGAGTGCCAAATTGGCTTCAACGGTATCCATACCTTGGTCTTGCAGATGATAGGCGCGGATTTTGTTAATCAGCCCGATGCCGCGTCCTTCCTGACGCAGATAGATGATGATGCCGCGCCCCTCTGCCTGTACCGCCCTCATGGCCGCTTCAAGTTGCGGCCCGCAGTCGCACTTTCTGGAAAACAGCGCATCACCCGTCAGGCATTCGGAGTGGATGCGCGTCAGAACCGGATCGCCGTCTGAAAAATCACCGACGGTCAGCGCGATGTGTTCCTGACCGCTTGCTTCTTCAAAACCGTGCATTGTAAATACGCCCCATTCGGTAGGTAGGCGGCAGGAAGCAACATAGCTCAATAACTCAGACATTTTCAGCTCCCTCTGCGGCAGTGATGCCTAAAAGATGCTTCAAAGGTTCGGACAGCGCCAAAGCCAAAGCGACCCATTCCGCCTGTGCTGCCTCATCCGCACAACCGGCTTTTTCAAATTCGACGTGAACCACACCCAGTACGCCTCCGCTCTCCGTGCAAACGGGAATGGAAAGTTGCGCCTCCGAATGCCGGTTGCGTCCGCCGGACAGCTCGCCCAATGCCAGCCAACGGGCTACATCCAAAGCAATATTCATCCAGCCGCTTTGCGCGCAACGGCAGGCAAGCGAAACATCGGCAACATTTTCATCCAGCTCCCATATGTTTTCCAAACCTTCTCCCTGTTGGGACAGGCACACCAGCCGAAAGGCGGCGTTTTCAGACGGCATCAGGGCATAAACGGCTGCGGCGCGCACGCCTTTAGAGCGTGAGAATACCGAATCCAGAGCCATAAAAAGCCGTTTCAGGCTGTCTTCGCGACCATCATCGCACGGAAGATAATCAGCAAGTTTCCAACCTTCATGATTGCGCCACAAAACTGAACGGTCTATCGAAGCCATCCCCATATCCATCACCGTCTTTACGGTCAGATACGCCGTCCGTACCTCGTCTGGCGGCAGCTTTAAACCTTGGGTCAGCAGAAAATCTTTAATCAAAGCAGCAGGCATACTCAAATTCCGTCAATAAAATAAAACCGCCGGATTCCGATGCCGGGCGGACGAATAGCAGATTTTACCGCTGCAAAGCATAAGCCTCAACTATTACGCCCAAAGCCTTGCGCAATCGGACAAAATCTGTATAATCCCCATTCTTAAGCGGACGTGGCGAAATTGGTAGACGCACCAGATTTAGGTTCTGGCGCCGAGAGGTGTGAGAGTTCGAGTCTCTCCGTCCGCACCAAAAATAATAAATAAATCAATTACTTAAAATACGTTGGGACTAATTAGAGGTACGGAATATAAGCCATCTGCTTTTTAGCGGGTGGCTTTTTATTTGCCTGTATCAATTTAAATCACATAATCAAGGTTCTCAATCATGCTGATAAATGGCGAACAAGTCAAAAACACCAAGTCTGCTTAAACAAAAAAGACCGGATTATTGACGGCAACTATAGAGCTGTAAATATCGGCTGTTTTGAAGGTGAGGGGAATATGTAATGTAGAACATATTATCTGCGGCATAAAAAATGATAAATGTTGTATTTATACAAACTTAAAAAATATTTATGACAAGAAAATTAATTCATTATGTAATCGTAATGTAATCGTAATGTAATGGTATGAAAATAAAGGGAGATTTGCCCAAATTAAAGTTTATATTCGGTAGTATTTTAAGATAGTATTATAAAATTACCAAAATTTTGGTTGCCCCTTCTTGCTTACGGGCAGCTGCCGTCTGAAAAGATACGGTGAATAAATCAAATCTGATTTGGAATAAAAAACTTACCAAATTGTAAGGCTGATCCGAGGGGTCATGCCTGTATTTTCATTCATTTAATCTAAGATAAGGGAACTATCTATGAACAAAATCTTCCGTGTTGTATGGAGCCATACTGCGCAATCTTGGGTTGCTGTTTCTGAGCTTACTTCAGCAAAAGGCAAAACTAAATCAAAAACAATTTCAAAATTAGCCGCACTTTCGTTAGTTGCAGGGACAGCTCTTTCAATGGATGCTATGGCCGCATCTTCAACTATTACCGCAGTAAGCAAAACAAATGGTAATCTTGCAATTTTAACGAATAATCAAGCTAGTATTAATGCTCAGTCTACTGACGCAACTACACCTAAAAACGTTATTTATATTGGTAATGGTCGTGTTCCGTCATCAATTGGTGATGAGTTTGTCGCTATTGGTAATGATATGAACGGTAATTCATCTGGTAATGCTGGTGATACGTTAATCGGAAACCGAGTTAGAAGTGGCGGCGGAGGCCAAGATTCTTTTGCTACTGCTGTTGGTTATGCTGCACAAGTTTCTGGCCCGTCAGTGTCTATTGGTGTAGGGACCAGTTCTGATATTGGCTCTGACAGGGGATGGGAAGCTGTTAAAGATAGCGGTGTTGCTATCGGTGCATTTTCACGAGTGAGTGGCTCTGCAAATGGTGGCGTTGCTATGGGGGCAATTTCTTTTGCCGACCAAACTGGTTCTGTAGCAATTGGTCAATTATCTGGAGCAGCGTCATTAATATATGATCGAGAAGTTAAAAATCCCGGCAATGGCGGTATAGTGTATAGGAATATTGATGAATCAACTGGGGGAAATTTAGTTTCTATTGGTGCGGAGGCTGGTGCGCGATCAACAAGTAGTGTCGCGATTGGTACTCAAGCAACAACCTCTAAAGGTAACGACTCTATTGCAATGGGTACCAATTCAGCGGCGATTAAGAATAATAGTATTGCAATTGGTCATGCAGCTATTGCAGGTGGTCATACTCAAGCAGACATAGATGCTTTAGATGATAGAAAAATGTTACTTGAAGCACATAAAGCTAACGCGGATAAACGTTTGCAAGAAAAGACAGATAAAGCAAAGGCTGATCCTACCGCGGAAAATAAATTTCAATTATCTGCAGCAAAAGCAGCAGTAGAGCGTTTGGATTTAGCGATTAAACGTATCAATGAGGATATTAAGCGTTTATCTTCTAGTACTACACGTGATGCAACAAATGCTATAGCTATTGGTAACCAATCACAAGCAACAGATGAAAGTGCCCTTGCTTTTGGTAATACAGCACGTGCAAAAGGTGTTGCATCTATTGCACAAGGTAAAAACACACAAGCAACGGCTGAAAACGCTATCGCAGTGGGTACTAGCTCAAATGTAAGCGGTGCAAACTCCGTAGCATTGGGTGCGAATATTACTAAATTAACAACAGCAAATTCAGTTGTATTAGGCGCGAACTCAACAGAAGTTGTTGGAACAACAGGTGCATCTCATGAAGTTAAAGAAGTAACAGATGCAACAGTTCGTACTATTGCTGGTCCTAACTTTACTTATTCTGGTTTTGCAGGGAAACCTGCTGATGCTGGTCACTATGTAAGTATTGGTCAAAAAGGTTCAGAGCGCCAAATTAAAAACTTAGCTGCAGGTACTGTTACCCCAACTTCTACAGATGCAATCAATGGTTCTCAATTATATGCATTGATGGATCGTGTTGAAAATAAACAAGAGCCTGTGGTTTATACCAATAAAGCTGGTGACAAGTTGGTTAAAGTTGGCAATAACTTCTATAAAACAACTGATTTGGATGATAAAGGTCAACCAAAAAATGTAGATCAAAACGTGCCAAATGATGATGTAATTGCCTCAATGAATAATGCTGGTAATAATACGACAACGCCTATGGTATTGGCTAATATCGCTGGTAACTTGCCTGGTGCAAAAAATGGCTCTACCGCCCCTACAACCTCAGGTACATTACCAGAGGGAGCTGATGCGCCTAATACCTCAAATGCGGCAACTGTAGGCGATGTATTGAATGCTGGTTGGAATTTAACAGAAAAAAGTGAAGTACGTGATTTTGTTAAACCTTATGACACTGTTGATTTTATTGATGGTAAAGGCACTAGCGTTAATGTCACTACAGATACTGATGGTAAAGTAAGCCATATTAAATATGACGTTAAAGCAGCTGACGATAGTATTACTGTTGGTAAAGATGGCATTAAAGTAAATACTGGTGAATTTGCAGAACCAGTATCACCAGCGAAAGATGATACTTCTGGTCAAGTTGCACCTAAGGAAGGCGATAACAAGAAAGTCGCGAGCGTAGGGGATGTTGCTAATGCAATTAACAATGCATTCTGGAAAGTAACTGGCGATGAAGATGGCGGTAAATTTACTGAGGATAACAAGACAAGCATTGAGAGCGTGAAAGCTGGTAATACAGTAACGTTCAAAGCAGGTAAAAACATCAAGTTAAAACAAGATGGTAAAAACTTTACTTATTCTTTAAACCCTGAGCTAACGGATATTACAAGTATTGGTGGTAACGGAACCACTATGACTTTTAATCCTGAGGGTGTAGATTTAGGTAATAAAAAAATTACTGGAGTTAAATCTGCATTAGATGCTAAGCCAGTAACAACAACTCCAGGTACCCCGGTAACTGAGCAACCTAACTTGGTGAATTTAGGAACTAAGCCAGGTGAGAAAGCTCTACCTGATAATGTATTAAATTCTGCAGCAACTGTTCGTGATTTGGCAAACATGGGATGGCTTGTATCTTCCGATAAAACAACTGGTGCTTTAAGTGCAGAATACAAAGATACAGTAAAAAATGCGAATGAAGTAAAATTCATTGGTACTGGTGCTGCAACGGTATCAGGTAAAACTGTAAATGGTATTCGCACTATTACAGTAGATGTAAAACAACCAGAACCAGAAACTGAAACTTTAACATCTACGGGCGGCAAGGTTACAAATCCTGAAGGTGATAATGCTAAAAAATTAGTAACTGCAGGTAATGTCGCAGATATGATTAATAAATCTGGTTTTAACTTAAAGACTTCTGCTGATAAAAATAGTAACGGTGAAAAAGCTAAAGGTACTAAGAATGATGGCGAATTAATCAATCCGGGTGCAACTGTTGAAATGGTTGCTGGCAAAAATATGTCTGTGAAACAAGATGCTGATGGTAAAGTAACTTATGCAACGAAAGAGGATGTTGAGTTTACTTCTGTAAAATTAGGTAAAGCTGAAGAAAATGGTAAACAGCCTGTTAACTTGAAGACAGAGAACGCAACGCCTGCAGACAATAATCAGGATAGTAAAGCGCCGACTACCGCATTGAATTTCTCATCGGGTGAAGGTGATAAAGCTACACCAACTCAATTAAAAGGAGTGGGCTCTGTATTAAATACTAAAAAAGTGCCAACTGCTCCTGAGGGAAAAACAACACCTGAAGATAAACAGCCTAAGTTAGTGAATTTAGGTAGTGAAGATGCGCCGTTGTCAGATGACGTCCTAAACTCGGCGGCTACAGTTCGTGATTTAGCGAATATGGGCTGGGTTGTTGGTGCGCCTGAAAATGGTTATGTAGATACTGTGAAGAATGCTAATAAAGTAGACTTTAAAGGCGAAAACGGTATTTCTGTAACGGGTAAAACTAATGATAAGGGCGTTCGTGAAATCACAATCTCTGTTGCTGAAGGCAAAGTAACAAACGATGTGACTGTTACTAAAGCTGATGGCACAGTTATAAATGGTGTAAAAGGTCCTGATGGTAAGCTTTATGAGAAAGGTCAGGATGGTAAGCCAGATAGTTCTAAAGAAATTACTCTTGCTGAAGGAGATAAGGTTAACAACGAAGGTTCTAAATTTGTAAGTGGTAACGCTGTCGCTACAGCTATTCAAGAATCTGGGTGGAACATTGGAAAAGCTGAAGCTAAAGATGTGACTAAAGCATTTGAAAAAGAAGCCAAAGTTCATGACAAAGTAAATCCTAATGATGATGTTAAATTCGTAGATGGTCAAAATACTGTAGTAAAAATGGTCACTGTGGATGCAAAAAATGAGGATGGTTCGAAAAAAGCGACGACTTTTGTTAAGGTGGATGTAACAGGCTTACCAGTTCAATATACTGATAAGAATGGCACGCCAGTGACTAAAGTTGGTGATAAATACTTTACTGTTGATGATAAAGGTAACCCAACGACAACAGAAGTTGCACCTGAGAACTTAACCACTAATATGGTTAATCCAGCGGCAAAACCGAATGAAATTGGTGCACCAACGACATTAGGTAATGTGAAATCTAACTTGCCTGAAACTAAGAATGGTAATAACCCTACATTGAACCAGGCAGCACCAACAGATGAAGACGCTGCTAAAGTTAAAAATAATGCAGCGACCGTATCCGATGTGTTAAATGCAGGTTGGAACCTACAAAATAATGGTAAAGATAAGGATTTTGTAAAACCTTATGACACCGTAAACTTTGTAGATGGTAAAGGCACTAAAGCTGTCGTTGAAACCACGCCAAACGGCACAACAAGTAACGTGAAGTTTGATGTTGATACAGGCACTGTTACAAGTAATAAAGATGGTTCTGTTTCAGGTCCAGTTACGCCTGAAATGCAGAAAGCCTTAGATGATGCTAAAAAAGTATTAGCAGATGCAACCACGCCTGAAGCGAAGAAGGCTGCTCAAGATAAGGTTGATGCAGCACAGACTAATATCAATAACGCCGGTAACCAAATTGCAACCGCTCAAGGTGTTGCGGATGCAATTAACAAGTCAGGCTTTACATTAGCCACTTCAGCAAATGGCGGTGAGAAAATTTCAGGTACTCCAGAAATGATCAATCCAGGCAAAAAAGTTGAAATGGTTGCAGGTAAAAATATGACCGTGAAACAAGAGTCTAACGGTAAAGTGACTTACGCAACTGCTTCTAATGTAACCTTTGACAGTGTTCAATTCGGTGATAATGGTCCTAAGATTACTAACAATGGTGGAAATATCAATGTTGGTACAGCGACAGGCGCACCAACTAAGATTACAGGCGTAGCACCAGGTGAAATTTCATCAACTTCTACCGATGCAATCAACGGCAGCCAGTTGCACAGTGTGGCATCAGATATTAACAACCGTATAGGTTCGCTGGACAATAAGATTGATATGGCAGATAAAAATCTTCGCGGAGGTGTTGCCCAAGCGATTGCAGCCGCAGGTTTGGTTCAGGCTTATTTACCAGGCAAGAGCCTGCTGGCAATCGGTGGCGGTGTGTATCGCGGTGAAGCCGGTTATGCCATTGGTTACTCCAGTATTTCTGATAATGGAAATTGGATTATCAAAGGTACGGCATCCGGTAATTCACGCGGTCATTTTGGTGCTTCCACATCTGTCGGCTATCAGTGGTAATGAAGTTTGGTTGTATCTAAGTATAAGCAGTCAAAATGAAAAAGGGTGGCAGAATCGCCACCCTTTTTTTATATTTAGTGAAGCGCACCGAGAAAAATCTCGGCATTTTCTGAGAAAAAACTTTGGCAATTTATTGCATTATTTGCAACTCCCTTGCACTTTTATAAAAGCGACGATAACCGTCGCTTTTGTTTTACCAGTTGCAGATAACCAGTTCGCCGCTGGTTTTTTGCGTTTTTTCCCGCCCAACGGAATAGATAAGCTCAAGGCGGGTGGTTCGGAAATCTTTAAATAACTCTCTAATATCGGGATGGTCGTTAATTGACATCATTACTTTGCCTTTGCTCTCAGCCATCGATTTCGCCAATAGTTCGTACTGCATCCAATCAAAAGAACGGTCATAGCCTGCTGTTTGCCAATACGGTGGGTCGGCATAGAAGAAGGTATGTTCGCGGTCATAGCGTTTGAAGCACCGTTCCCACGGTTCGTTTTCAACGAATACGCCGCTCAGTCTGGTTTTGGCAGCGGTCAGTTTTGCTTCGATTTGAGAGGCGTCCCATGCTTTAGATGTTGTTGCCGTACCGAAATGCTGTTGGATGGTTTTGCCGCCGAAGGCATTGTGCTGGAGGTAGAAGAACCGTGCGGCACGTTGAATGTCGGTCATGCAATCTGGTGGTGTGCTTTGCAGTCGGGAGAAGACTTCACGGCTGGTCAGCGTCCACTCGAACTGTCTGACAAACTCACCAAAATGATGCTGAACGACGCGGTAGAGGTTAACAAGCTGTCCGTCGATGTCGTTGAGTACCTCTACTTTGGCAGGTTTCGGGCGAAGGAAAAAGAGTGCCGCTCCACCTGCAAACAGTTCGACGTAACAGGAATGTTCGGGGAACATGGGGAACAGGTGTTTTGCTAGGCGGCGTTTACCGCCCATCCAAGGGACGATAGGTTGGGATTTTGTATAGTCCACGATTTACTCCTATATAACGGGTACTCGCGGTACTCTTATCCATATAATGAATCATGATGTTTTGATGCTCGGTGGCATTCTGATGTTTTTTAATTAGTTGAAGGTATTGATATTTTTGCAGCGCATACATTTTATTTGCACGCTGCCGCTGCCTTTTGCAAGCAGCCTGCCGCAATATTGGCAGCGCAGTTCGCGGTAGTTTTGCATTTGCACTCACTCCAATTTTGGATAGAATACCAAAGTCTCTAGAGACTAAGGCGGCCTTGAAGTCAATGCAGCTTGCCCTGCTTGGCTGGCGTACCGGTGTTCCCGCACCGGTACGTCGCCGTCCCACTTTAATATTTTTTATCCTCCTTTATTGAGGTTATTTATCAAAAGTCCCAGATAAACCTCTACTATCATTCAGCCTCGGCTTGTAGCTCGATGACGAGCGATATATCAGTCAGTTCATCAAGATTGGCCGCGGCATTGATTTTGTCTTCCGCCGCCTGCCTCAAGCCTGCCACATAAGCGGTCAACCGCTCGAATTTAAGCGTTTTTTCATAAGCTTTTTGCCTTAGAGCATCGGGCGGCACGCCTCGAGAAGCGGCAATGGCGTCAAGCGTCGGCGTTGCAGCATTGGGGTCGGCATGCCATGCCTTCGCCTCAAATGCCTGCGTTGTCCAAGTCGCCACCTCAAATTCGGGCACTTTATCCAAGCCGGCTGAACGGTCGATATAAGATTGCGCGGCGCGGTTTATTTCCGCCAGTTTTTCAGACTTCGCCTGTTGCAGCATTTTCTTTTTGGCAGCAGGTGTCAGCACCCAGTCGCTTCCGTCCCATTTGTGGTATTCCGACGGGCGCGGCGGGGAAACGGTCAGATCGTCGGACACGATGCAGCCGGAATTGAGGGCGGCGAGCAGCTCGGCGTGTTGTTCGGGGCTTACGGGACGCGCGCCCTCGGGAGCTTGTTCGGGGGTATCCGCGTCGTAAAAGGCTTGGTCTTTAAAATAAATCGTCATGATCGTTCTTTCTGTCGGTTGGTCGGCGGTCAGGCGGCTTTGCCTACGGCAAACCATAAAATGCAGGTGTCTGCGCCGGACGCGTTCGCATAAACGGAACCGACCTGCGCGGCGAATTTATTCTTGGTGTAGGAGCGAATCACAACGCTGCCTGCCATGTTGTCCCAGTAAGCGGCATTGGGGAAATAGGCAGAACTTGCGATTGAATAAATTTCCCTGAAAGCGACGGGGAAAAAGATTTCTTTTTGGCGGTGAACGCCCTCGATTGTCGCCTTGCCCCATTGCATTAAAATGCCGTTGGGCAGCTTGAGCCAGCCGTTCTCGACGGCGTTGCCGGTTAATGCCATATTCTGCACGGCAGCGGATGCGGCGGCAGCTGCATCGTAGGCGGTTTTCACGGCGGCCGCCGATGCGACCTTGTTGCTATCGTTTAAGTTGACGGCACTGCTGATTTCCCGTGCGAGCAGGACGTTGTGGCCGTCGTAGGTGAGGTTGCCGTCATGCCTCAAATATAAAATCTTTCCGCTTTTTGAGTTCACGGCATATGCGCCGGTTGTGTCTGCGCCCAGCCTGATGAAGCGGTCGGCGGCGGCGTGGGTGGTGCTGGCACTGGCTTTGATGTCCGCTTGGAAGATTTTCGCGCCGGTGATGGTCTGGTCGCCGGTGAGGGTGACGGCGGTGTCGATACGGTTGTTGGCTTGTGAGATTCTGCCCAATACGTTCTCGCCCAGCTCGTCAATGGCGCGGTTGACGGCGGCGGTGGTGGGGGTTTTGCCTGCGTCGGCGGCGGCATTGCTGATTCGGTCTGCCAGTTGCACGATGCCGGCGCGTGATGTGGAGGCGGTCGGAATACTGAAAGCATGGACGGCGTTGGCGGCATCGACGGCTTTGTCGTAGGCGGCTTTTACAGCTTTTGGTGTGGCAGCGCGGTCTTCCGCCTGGCTGCCAGTGCTGTTGTCAAGCATGACGATGCCTGCGCGTGATGTGGAGGCGGTTCCTACCGACGGAATATTGATGCCCTGCGCGGCGTTGATGGCTTCGATGGCTTTGTCGTAGGCGGCTTTGACGGCTTTGGGCGTAGCGGCGCGGTCTTCCGCCTGGCTGCCGGTGCTGCTCTCAAGCTGCACGATGCCGGCGCGTGATGTAGTGGCGGTGTCGATGGCGTGGGTGTGGCCGCTGCTTTGTACGGCATTTTGGCTTTGGGCGGTAATCCGACCCGGCTGCCCTAATGAGATGGTGCGGGAAGCGGTCAGGTTGCCGCCGCCTGTTAGTCCGTTACCTGCGGTGACGTCGGTGGATGATGCGGCTTTGCCTGCCGTTGCCGTCTGAAGGTCTTCGGTTTGTTTTTTGAGCCAGAGGGTGCGGTTAGCCAATTGTTTTGCCTGACGGTTGTCTATACCGTCCGGACCTCCCATAACGGGGTCGGAGGTTTCTAATTGATAAATGCCTGTTTCCCATTGTGCTGTTTCGTTCAAATTTGCCATTATGCAGTTCCTCGGTTAAATGTTCCGTCTCTCGATGCCCGTCCGTTATGCCGGACGGCGGCGTGGCGGTAATCCAATGCCGCCAATACGCATCGTGCTGGCGCGAAGGCTTGCAGGGTATGCCGCAGCAAAGCCGCCTGATCGTTGGTTAGCGCACCGTTCAGGGTGATGCGGTAATGCGCCCAGTGGTCGGACTGTCCGTGCGCGTAGGTTCCGTCCCGTCTGATTTCGCCGTTGTGTTCCTTATTGCCCAAGCCTTCGGTGATTTCGACTTCTCCGAAGCCGAGCCGCCGCACGATTTCGCGTATCGCCCACGGCGTGCCTTTCATACGGTGCAGCCGATACGCGCCCTTAATCAGCTTGCGGCGCGTCTGGTCGCTTTCAGCCAACCAGTAGCCGTCCGCGCCCAAAATGCTGCGGCCATCCGCCAGCAGCGCCAAGTGTTCCGGAGCAACTAAATCTACCAGCCTCGGCAGTAGTCTGACCGCATCGGCCTCATTCATCCTCAAGCCTAAATCCGCCAACATTTTGTAACGTCGGTCATGTTCGATAACGGATGCGTAGGAGAGTTTTGCCATTGCTAACCCTCCGCCGTTTCAGGCGAGATGCGGATATTGACGGAAGTGCATCTTGCCCATTGGTCGGGTTGGACGACGGTCAGCGCGGGCGACTTTAAAACGACGTTGTATACGCCGGCCGCCTTCAATGCCGTCTGAATGTCCAGCGGCACGATGTCCGCGCCCAGTTTTTCGCGGCGTGATGCTTCGTAATCCGCCCAAGCCTGTTTTGCCGCCGCTAAAACTTCGGCGGCATCTGCGCCTGTAAACAGCGTGAGTTCCGCATCCAGCGTGTAATCGATAACAGAAGGGGCGGAAACGCTTACCGTGTCGCAAAGCGGGCGGATACGTTCGTCAGATAATGCCCGCTGCACTTCGCCGATGAGTTCGGAAGACGGCAGCCCGTTTTTAGTCAGTACCGTTACCCGTACCCGACCGCCAACCGGCTCGCCACCTGCCGTTTTCAGGTTGCCGACATGAACGTCGCAAATGACAGGATTGACACGTCGTGCAAAGTATTCGTATGCGCCGACAGGCCCCGCCACGCTGAAACTTTCCGGGGCGAGCAGGATGCGTTGCCGATAAGCATCGTCCGACTCCCTGTCCGCACCGCCTGCCGATACTTCGATATTGGCGGCAGATACGCCGTCAATAGGACTGACCAAGGTATTGATTTGTCCTGCGGCAAAACCATTGCCGGACACACCTGTCTGCGTGCAGACAGCCTCTAAATCCAAAGTTCGGCCGGCTGGTGAGAGCGTGCCTTCCGATGCCGTCTGAAACACGGTCGCACCTGCGGCAATCTGCGTACTTTGCGGGATGACGACGGGTTCGCCGTGGGAAGCCGCAAGGGTAAAGCGGATGGTGCAGCGGGAGGCGGATGCCTCAAGGCGCGGCGTGTTCACATCATCGCCGCACAAATCCAACATCAACCCCGTTGCAAAACGCGGGTGCTGCTGGCGGTAGGCTTCGTTCAAGGCTTTACGGGTCAACATTTCGCGGTAAGCATAGGTATTGATAATCAGACGCTCGATGTGGGCGGGTTGCAGGGTTTTGCCGCTTTTTGCCTCATAGTCGGCAATGGTCTGTGCCAAAATCTCGGTAAGGTCGTCTGAAACTGCCTTAAGCTCTTCACGCTTAATTTTGCTCAAATCCATGCCGCCTGCTCCAATCTGATGTCTGTCGTATAAACCTCGCCTGCCGCCTTATCGGCGATGCGCCAATAAACCGTCATAGTCAGATGCGGTACAGCACCGTCGAAAATAATGTCCTCAACCACTGCCCGCTTCTCCCAGGTCTGTATGGCCAGCACGGTTTCGCGCACGATATTGGGGACAAACACGTCTTCCGGCGTGTCCAGCCATTTGTAATGGTCGGAGCCGAAATCAGGACGGGTAACGTCCGCACCTTTGCGGGTCGATAAAATATTGCGGATACACTGATCTATGTCGTCCTCGCCCTGAACCACGCCCGAGCCTTCGGGCGCGAGCTGCCAGTGTTTCGAGATAGGTGCGGCGTAGAACATCAAAAAATCCCTGTATCGCTGATAGATACAGGGATTGTAGAGAAGGCCGTCTGAAACGCCTTTTAATGCGGCTTAATGATTTTTCGGTTCGCCGGTTTGCCCTCCGGAATCGCCGTCATGGATGTGCTTGCCGACATTGATACCGTTGACGATAAGTTCGCCGTCAATGATGACGTTACCCGTAATCTTCGCCGCCTCGCCGCCGCCGGCATTGCCTGCCGCCAAACCTGCGGTATAGGTCAACAGCCCGTTTACCGTCGCATTGCCCGTAATTTCTGTCTGAGGCGATTGGATGTCCACTTTCTGCGCCGCTTTGATTTCGACCTTGCCCGGCGTTTCCACAACGACTTCGCCGCTGCGCCGGTCGTGCGAGATGACCGTGCCGTTGGCAAACCGTTTGACCCATTTGTTTTGGTCGGATACCGGCGGCTTGTCGGAGGCATTGTAAATCGCGCCGATGACGCAGCCGTTTTCGCCGCGCGCGTCCAGCAGGCAGACCACCAGTTCGCCCACATCGGGGAGGCTGTAAAAACGGTTGCCGCCCGCCGCCGGTGTCGCCATCGGCAGCCAATCGGTTTCCATGTCGTCGAGTACGGGGATTTTTACCCGCAAACTGTGTGCCGCCGCATCGACTGCCGATACCGTACCAAATTGCATCGTTGCCGTAAAATCATGGGTTTGCACTGCCTTGCTCCTCTTCAGAAACATATTCCGTCATCTTGATTTCGATTTCCGTCGTATAGCCGCTGCTGCGCGAAAAGTCATGCTGCGACTGCTTGACCAGATATTTACCCGAAAACTTGCCGAATCCTTTCAACCGTACCATTTGACCTGCCGCCAACAGCGCATTGCCGACCAGTGTAACCGTCCCCGCGCATTGGTCGTCCTGCGCATCTGCCAATTTGGCATCTGCCCTGGCATTTAATTGGGCGGTACTCTCACCCTTATTCGGCACGATACGCAATGTATCGCCCGTGCTGCCGTGTTTGGCTTTGCCTCGCTTGGGCTTGCTTTTTCGGCTTGCCGAGACCGTTTTCTTGTTTTTCGGGTCGTAGCCTTTGACATCTACTTTAGACGGCACACCCTTAATCAAATCACGCAGGCGGACACGGATGATATCCTCAGGTTTCAGGACGGCAACGGCAGGACGCTGTTTGAGCGCGTTGTTGTCGGTAAACACCAGTTTCTTGCCGACGATTTTAAAGCTGTGTCCGTATTCCTTCGCCAGCCGCGCCAAAAACTCGACATCGCGCTCCTGATACTGGGTAACGCGTTTGATGGGGATATCTTTAACCGTCCCTGTGATTTCCAATTTCAGACGGCCTGCAATCTGACGGACAATGGCGGCCAGAGTCGTGTTTTCATACGCCTTGCCGCGCAGGGTGCGGTTCGACTTGGTAATGCCCGTCGATAAAGCCTTCAGGCTGACCGTCGACGGCGGCCGGTTGTATTCGATTTCGGCAATCTCAAATTTGCCGAGAGAAACCAGCCCGGTAAATTGGTCACCCAGGCTCAAAGACAAAGCATCGCCCTGTTCGGGATACCAATTACTCAGCCAGCGGCCGTCCGTATCCTCAAAATCGACCTGCAATTCATCCGACTGCCCCTCAAGATAATCGGTATAGCTGAACGAAATCAGATAAGGCGCAACATCTGCCGTTATATCTTTGTCTTCGTAAGACAGGACGAAATCAGGCATGGTAACCGGATGGGTATTGCCGCCGTCCAAACTCTTCAGCTTCAAAAACGCACTTAACGCATCCACGGCGGCAGCTCCTCTTGGTTATTTTTCGGTTTGGTTTCCAAAACGGGGACAAATACCGTGAGGCCGCCCGTAAACTCCTCCGCCAAAGGCAAGTGCGGATTGGCCGCAATCAGACCGTCAATCAACAGCGCATTGCCGTAATGCTTGTGCGCAATCAAATCCCATCGGTCGCCGTCTTGGGTGGTGTAGCGTATGACCGCACTCATCATTTATCCTTTCTTGCCGCAAGATAGCCGGTCAAAGCCTGGGCGGCGGCAGAGCCGTTTGCCAGCGCATCCGATGCTTCGGCTACGCCGTTTTCCACCGCATCCAACCAACTTCCTACCGAACCGCCCTCATAACCTGCCCGCAATGCGCCGACGGCTCCGCCCAGCCGGTTGGCCGCTTGTCCGGCCTGTGCCGCAAATTCTGCCGCGCCTTTCAGGTCGCCGAAAACCGCCGTTACTTCCGGCAAGGTATTGAGCCTTCCTAAAGTGCTGCCACCGACATTGAGTGCGTCCCCCAACAGGTTTAATGTCCCTGATGGGTCGTTTTTCAAATCTTTAGCCACGCGTATCAGGTTCTGCATATCGGCTATGCCCGATTCCGCAGCGCGGTAAACCTTGATACCTTTTTCGACCGCCCTCGCTACATCCGATGCCTGAGCCCGAACGCTCTCCGGTAATAAGGACAGGAGCGGATTTTGCCTGCCCGACTTGACTGCCGGGGTCGGGAGCGGGTTATTCGGGTCGCCGACAAACTGGGTCAGCTCCACATCCAATTCCCGCGCCGCCGTCCGACCTTGCGCGTCCTGAATCAACGTGCGCTCCGTCAGCCGCTCAAGCACAAACCATCCGACAAAACGGCCGCTACCGTAAACCAAAGACACTGCCTGCTGCGCCTCCAAAGCCGACAGCAGACCCTTATAAGCCGTGTCGGGATTACCCAGCCGCCAATGCAACTTGAGAGAGAAACGCAACGTCGTCAGTTCGTTTTGCAAGGCCTGCAGGCGCGGACGGCCTTTTAAGACCTCATGCTTGGCAAAGTTCGCCGAATGTTCTGCCTCAAGCGATGTGAAGCTGTTTAAAAGCTCAAATCGCACATCACCCAACATCGCATACATCAATAAGCCCTCCGTAATTTGTCGTCCATCATGCGGCGGAACATTGCTTCGAATTCACGCAAGCCCATCTGCAGCGCAGCCTCAATCTGCTGAGGATTACCGCCCGGCGCGTTGATGGTCGGGTTGTAATTGATGGTCATCCCGCCCGCCGCCTGAGTATTGCGTGCAGACGCAAATGCCTCGCCGCCCGCAGACAACCGTGCCGCCAGCGCGCCCATATGGTCGGTAAAACCGCTTTTCAGACGGCCTGCCGTATTGGCTATAGAGGCAATCGGACGAGCCGCACTCCCGTCCAAACCGATTTGCAGGCCATCCATCATCCATCCGCCAAAGCGGCGGAACACGCGGCTGGGCGAGTGAATGCCCATCACGCCGGCAAATGTTTGTTTGAGCGATGCCGCCTTTTCGGCAAACCATGCCTTGACCGACTCGAATTTGGACTGCAACCCGTTCCACAGCCCTTGGATGATGTTTGCGCCAAACTGCGTGAAGCTCGACGGCAACTGCACGCCGAACCAAGACATAACAGAGGCAAACGACTGATAAAACAACCCTAATGGAGACCAGTTGATAATCTGCGCTGAGATATTACCTATACCGCTATTGAAAAATGCCTTGATGCTTTCCCAACATGTACCGAAAAAAGAGGCTATGGAATTAACTACGCCGCCGATGAAATTACTTAAATCCTGCCACAATGCTTTTGCACCACCGACTACACCATCCCAGTTTTTATAAAGCATATAAGCGGCGACACCCAGCAGGGTCAATGCAATGCCGATAGGGGTCGTCAGAAGCATCACTCCCAGCCGCAGGAATGCCCCGCCCAACATGAGCATCTGCCTGACAACAAAACCGATTACGTTGGAGCCGAACTGTAAAAAGGTACTTCCCAGCTTCAAGACATTACGGATGACCGAACCGATGATACTGCTGCCGATTTTCCATACCGATGAAAAAAAGCGGGCGGAGGAAGCGGCATTTTTCGCAGACAGACCGAACATACGCAGCAGCATGACGCCCCTACCTATTTTCCCAAGCCGCATCAGTTGGAACAGTCTGAAGGCAGCTTGAGCCTTAAAGAACCCCGTGGCCAAAGCACGAACAGGCATCAATGCCATACTTGCCGCATACATCAACCCCAATATGGCGAGTTTTCCTGCAAAGAATCCGGCAGCAAGTCCGACGACCCACTTAATCAGCCCTTTGTTTTCTTTCAGCCAAGGCCGCAAAGTGTTTTCTACAAATGCCTGAGCTTTTTGGGCAAACTGCTGAATTTCGGCGGCAAACACGCCGCCGAAAACGGCGGCGGTATTCTCTGCCGTACCGCCCAACGCCTCCAGTGCGGCGGAAAGTGTCCCTGTTTTGACTTGGATTCGTTCCTGCAAAGAGGCTTGCGCGTCCATTTTGGCAAGCATTTCATCAAAGCCTTTAACGCCTGACTGAATCAGAATATCCGCAATCCTGCCACCCTCAGAGCCGAAAATGGCATTGGAAATATCCATGACCCCCTTGTCGCCGTATTTGGCACGAATTTTTCCGAACTCCGATTCCAAAATACCTGTAATTTGGCGTAAATCCTTGATAGAACCGTCGGCATTGAAAAAGTCGAAGTTCGCGCCCGCAGACTGCATCATCTTCCGCAATTCGCCTTTCCGCCCACGCCCTGCATATTCGAGGTTCTCAACACCCTTGGAAAGGTTTCCCAAGAAAGTGCTGAAGTTCGTACCGAACTGAGACCCTTCGATACCTTTTGTCGCCGCCAAACCTTCGATGCCGTAAATTTTTTTCTGATGCTCCAACCCCGTAAAGCCGATGTTATTTGCCTTGCCCGAGTAGTATTTCATCGCCTCGAACATATCTTCTTTTTTTAGCCCCGCCGCAAAATAGGCACGTTGGGTCAGGTCGGCGGATTTGAGCAGATCGGCTTCTTTGATGCCGTGGGCTTCCATGTTTTTGGCAAAAAAACTGCCGTCGGCAATCGGGATACCGATAACCGTATTCAGTTGTGCGGTTGCCAAGCCGCCGCCGTTGATGATGGTATCGTCTGAAATACCTTGACTTTTCAGTCCTAAAGCCATTTGGGTAAAGTCTTTTTTATTGCCCGGCAGATCTGCGCCCCATTTCGTCGTCAGACGGTCGATTTCGTCAAACCTGCCGAAACTGCCGTCTTTACGCATCATGGCGATTTTCAAATCTGCCGACGCACTTTCCTGCTCCATGTATTTTTTGACTGAAGCAATAACCGGACCGGCAACTACCGCTCCATGAGCTGCCGTATCTATCATTTCCGAACGCAATCCCGCACGGAATTCTTTGGCGTGTTCCTGTTTTTTAATGGCGTCATTCAGCTTTTTTTGAGCATAGGCAGCTTTTTGGATGGACTGTCCCATCATATCGTAATGGCGGCGCATATCGCCCAACCCGCGTTTACCCGATGCCAGCCCCTTTGAAATGGACAAACCCAGTTTGTCCTGTTGGCTTTTGACACGCTGGATTTCACTGCCCAACTCTTTGATTGTGTTTTTTGTCCGCCCGAAAACAGAAGAAAACCCTGCTTTGACGGACGCACCTAAAACAATACCTATCGCCAATTCGCTTGACATTCGATAACCCCACACCTATGATTAAAAACAAATTTGACAGACACGGGTTGACCGGCCATGAATACAAGGAAAGATGAGCAGCTGTTGGACTTTTCCGACAACTTTGAAATATCGGGGCAGATATTTTTTTGGCTGTTGTCTTCAACCGTCTTCGGGATTGTGTTTTTTTCGCTGTTTACTGCCGATCAACCCGTTATCTCAACAATATTCGGCGGCTTGATTGCCGCTTTTGCGACATTAATGGCCTCTCCATTGACCGCATTGGCAGCCGCCTTACTGGGCGGCATCCTCTCCGGATTGTTGTGTTGGACAGAGAAATCCAAAACCGCCGCATAATCTGAAGAAAAGCCGGATACTGGATTGTCCGGCTTTTTCACATCCCCCTCCGATAACCCGCCTTCATTTGGCGGGTTGCTTCTTTCTGTCAGTCTTCAAATTCGTCCAGCGACAGCGCGTAAACCTCATCCACGCTCCAACCGAACCACCAAGCCAAATCGGCGGCGGCAGACAGCAGCTGCCGCTGCGTTTCCGCCCTCGAAAGCGGCGGACTATTTGCCGTCCGGCTCGGATTCCGTGAAGCGGCGAAACGTTTCCTGCAACTGTTTCCAATCCGCCAAATCCAAACAATCCAAGTCTTCGGGAATCATGCCTGCCATACGGGCAAACAGGGCCAGTTCTTGCTCCGCCTCATTCGTCAGGTGCGACACGGCGCGCAAATCGCCCACGCGCAAACGACGGAGCGTTACCTGTTCCAACATCTGACCCGTCGCCAGCCGTACCGGATATTTCAGTTTCACAACGGTATTTACACCCAAATCTTCTTGCAATTTCTTGGCTTCATTCATTTTCCATCTCCAAAAATAAAAAAATCACCGTATCGGTAAAGATACGGTGATTGTGTCAAAGGTCGTCTGAAACGGCTTTTAATCCGATTTAAAGATTAAGCACCAATGTTTTTACGCATTTGGTTCAAAACGTCCTGACCGTCCACGCGGTAGATATTTTTGAACGCGTTGTAGTACAGCACTTCGCGCCCGACGACGACTTGGCGGACTTCTGTTGCCTGGTAGGTTGAGCTAAATTCCGCCTTTTCCTTCGGCTTGTAGCCGCCCAGGGCGTTTTTGGAAAACACTGCCGTTACCGTGGTTACGATGGGGACTTCTTCCGCCAAACCTGACGCATTGAAGGTCTGCAGGTTGCCGCGCACCATCAGTTGCACAGCTTTAAAGGGGTTGGATGCCTTCTTGGCCACCTCGGGATAAAAGCTGTTCCAAGTAACTTCGCCTTCCAGGGCTTCTACGCCATTAGGCAGTTTGATGGTACCGACCATACCCAAACCGGTATGGTCGTCCTGCCCAAACTCAAACTCGGGCAGTTTGAACTCGGATGCGTTACCCAACAGGCTGTTGCCGTCGATATAGACGTTGGCATTGTAGATTGCATTGATTGCGCTCATCTTGTTTCCTTATATATTGCGTCCCATCAGAGGGGCGCATTACTTTTCTTAACATTCCCCTTTGACAGCCAAGTGAAAGGGGCTTTTTTATGTCAGCAGCAAATGTAATATTTTCCTGTTCGTACTGGAGAATATTTAAAAAATCAGATTCTTGTGTTTTGTGTTTTTATCTGTTCCGAAATGGAGAACCGCATAAACTAACTCAGCAAGAGAATTTTTCAAAGCTTTATCAAGCGTTCGATTATATAGATTCGATTGATTCGAATTTTCCGGTAATTATCACAACAGACGGTTGTTGTCTTTCTTCTTGATCTTTAAAAATTTGTCAGGGTTTGGCTTTCGGTCGTTGACCGTCGGACGCGCTTTAGCGCGGCAGACGGGAAACGGCTGAAAGCCCCCCCCTTGACTAACAGGGGGGGAGCGAAATTAAAAACCAATTCCAAGAGTAGTGAACGAATGAGTGAAGTTGAATATTTCTCGCACTTTATATCGGACGGAAAAGGAAAGCTTTTAGAAATTCCTCAGCGAAGAGGTAAGCAAGATGGAGTTTTCGTTGATTGGATTTCATTCACATTCCATGAAGATACTTTACTGAAAGTTTCCGGTTGCCCTTTATTTTCTGATGCTGAATACATGTATGTATTAAGCGGAAAGCTGGAAGAAATTCTAGGTTTCGGCATAACGCGCAAATGTAAATCTAGGGGCAACAAATTCTATGAATCCATGTTCAGGCTAGGTTCAGACGATGTTGATTATGGTGAGGTGCATTTCGGAGGTCAGCGAAATACTGTTTTGGTTGAGTTGAAAGGTACTGGTTGCAGCGTTGCAAGTCCGGGTTGGGAGTTGAGGCTAAAGCAGTTTCTTGATGATTCGATAAGGCCAAGAATAACGCGAATTGACCTGGCGCTTGATTTTTTTGACGGAGAGTACACGCCGGATCAGGCGTTGTTAGATCACGATAACGGCTTCTTCGACAACAGTAACCAAAGGCCGAAATCTGAAACGATCGGTACGGCTTGGCGGAATGAGGACGGGAGCGGCAAGACATTTTATGTAGGTCGCAAGAAAAATTCTCGTTTTGTTCGTGTTTATGAGAAAGGCAGGCAGCTTGGCGATAAAGATAGCAAGTGGGTAAGGTTCGAGATCCAGTTTAATTATGGAGATATCGAAATACCCTTGGATATTTTAATAAATCAGGGTTCTTATTTCTGTGGAGCTTTCCCAATTTGTAGAAAGTTCAAAAATATGCCGGTTCCCGAAAGGTTCGATCAGAGAAAGAAAACGCTTAATCTAACTTTTGAGCATAAATTGCATTACGCGAAAAACGCAGTTGGAAAACTGGTCAATTTCATGATTGAAATGGGTTTTGACAACAGCGAAATTGTGGAATCTTTAAAGGCAGATTCGGGATTTCCCAAAGGATTAGAACCTGAAAAATATGCTCTGGAAATGTTAAGGGACGGGTTAAAACACGGTTTTATTCATGAACAGCCGGATATTGATCTAGAGATTGAACTTGATGAATTGGGGGTTATTGATTTTATAAATTCTGACAAATTCGATAGGGAAAAAAGGCTTTTTAGTCCTGATTATGATGCCGAAAAAGAAAGGAAATATCAGGAATATTTAGATAAAGTTTATCATCAAAATGTAGATTATGATTATTTTTAAAGGAAATCAAAATGTTTAATCAAAACCAAACTGTAACTTATCCTGCAACTTTTTTGGGAGCCAAAAAATTCAAAGGAGAAATTGATGGCTCAAATATCGATACTTGTTCTGTATTGGTTGCAACATCTTTACCGGTACAGTCGGGAAATGCTGTTGGATTCACGGCGGCACAAATGAAATTCGGGGACAGTAAGAATTTCTCAAGGTTAGAGAATCTCAAATACCCCTGCGAAGTTATGGTAACGGTTGAAATGACTTCGACAGGTAAAGGCATGGTTCCGTCATTAATTGATTTTCAGGTGGCTGAAAAACCGAAAGGTTGATTTATGAAATATGAGGAGCGGTTTATCGTTCAAGATTTGGAAACGCATGAATTCATCTATCCCGATCCGTTCGGGGATGTCGGATTTACGCAAAATCTAAAGTCTGCCGGTCATTTCGAAAGCTACGAAGATGCGTTGAATTCGGGCATAAATGAAATAGGCGGAGGTTTCCAAATATTTCAGTTTTTCGTGAAATCGGAATAAGAGCAAAACAGGCTCGGCGGGCGGTCTGTCAACCTTTCACAAAGCCCGCAAAGAGGATAAAAAATGAATTCGACTAAATTAATAGTTGGTTGGGTTGTGTGCCTGTTTTTATTCATGTTTGCTTTGTTATATTTCATGAATTAATAAATAAAATAATTCGGGAACAGGCTTCGCCCGGATTTAAACCTAAGAAGCCGTCTTACTTAAACTTAAAAAAGGAAAAGAGCGATGAACATCGTTAAAAAATATGCTGTGAAAGCAGCATTGGCAGCCGGTATCTTCACACCGGCTATTGTTCTGGCAGATGACTTTAATGCGGCAGCAATTGGCACGCAGGTGGCTAATGTAATCATGGGTTTCGTTGCCATGGTTTCCGCCGTGGGTATGGCGGCCATTACCGTCATTTTGGCAATCCAAGGCTTCAAAATGGCTTGGAGCATGATCAAATCTGTTAAATAACAGAAGTGAAGAAAAAGGGGCGCATAAATGGGCTACCGTGTCGGCATGAACTGTTTTGATACAAGATTGCAGGCAGACGACTATTTATTGTCGTCCCTCCCTCCTACTGTTACCCAGGACGGAAAAATAATCAGGCCGGAAAGGGTGGGCGAAAAATGGGTGTTGAATGGCAATCCGGTTACGTTGTCTTATCCGGAATGTTCCAATTACGAACAGGTTAAATATGGCTCTTATCTTGGTTCGACGGTTTTAATTCTGTTCGTAGTCATCTACGGTTTCAGGCTTCTGATTAATTTTTTGAAAGACATGGGCAAGGTTGGGATTGATTGATGGTTATTGATTTTTGGTTTCTTCTTGGTTTTTTCTTGGCTCTGTCTGTCGCTTTGATATTTATATGACGTGTTTTAAAATCAGGCTTTTAATTAAATAGTTGAGGCTTGAATTATGTTCTATTTGTCTGAAGATGAATTGAAATTCAAACAAAATACAAATCCTGATTATTTTAATGAGAAACTTTGTCATATTTTTATATCGGAAATGTTTAGACTTAAGGATATGTATCCGATTTCCGATTTTACAAATGTTGTAAGAAAAGCATCTCAATATTTTTTAAATAGAACATATCTTGATGATATGGTAGTTTTTTTTGAGGATGGCTCTTTTCTGAAATTTCAGTTTTTAGAAAATGGCTTTGAATGTAAAGAATTCTATGATGGTCAAATTTCAACGGCTTTTTATTACGGTCGTTATTCTATTAGGCTTTAATTCATCGTATGCAGAAGAATTGTTTGTTGAACCAAGTGGAAGAGTCCGCGTATCAACAGGCGAATTCAATGAGAATGGCGTTAAAACTTGGCGTTATCTTGATAGAGGAAGAGGTGGACTCGGTGGCAATATGTTCTATCATGAGATACAAAAATCATTGCCGGTTGTTCATTCTTCAACAGGAGCACGTTCTCTTGAAAGAATTCCTGTTAAAGTAACTGCATCAGTTTCCCGCGCCGGAGTCTTGGCAGGCGTTGGCGCATTAGTCCGCCAAGGCGCAAAACTAGGCACAAGAGCGGTTCCCTATGTCGGAACTGCTCTTTTAGCCTATGACATATATAAAGAATTAAATCCGGAGCTTGAAAAAGCAGGTTTCCGATATTCAGAAGATATTGGAGATTACGTCAAATATTACGATAACGCATTGTGTAAAGGCAGATTCAGGAGTGAACCAGGTTATTTCTCATGTGTTGGAGTTGATTCATCCGAATTATTGGCTTTGTCTCAAGGCGGACAACGCGCTAAGGAAACTCAGGATTTATTAGTTAGAAGGGTTAAAAGCGATTTTGAAAGAATTGCGGATGTTTTGGGTAAAGATTACGGCGAACCTAATAGATTTAAAAAAATTGATTACTGTTTTTATAATGAAGATATTTCTGTTTCATGTTCTTTTGGGGATCTTTTATTACGGTATAGTTTGCAACATGAAATTAAAAAGTCAGACCCCGATCCAAATTCATTTAATGATCTGATTGCAAAAAAGGTCGATGCCAATCCAGATAGATTTATCAAAGCAACAAACTTCCCCGGTTACAAGGAAGATGTCGAAGTCGCACCCGGCACAAAACTGAACATCGGCCCGGTAACCGACAAAAGCGGGAATCCCGTACAAGTCCTTGTCAGTTTCGGGCGCGATTCCCAAGGCAAAACAACAGCCGATGTTCAAGTAACACCACGTCCCGATCTCACGCCAGGAAGCGCGGAAGCTCCCAATGTCCGCCCGTCGCCTGATACATCACCGGCAACGAACCCATCAAACAACCCGAATCCCAATGAGCAACCCGGCACACGTCCCAATCCCGAACCTGACCCGGACACAAATCCCGAACCGAACGTGCAGCCCGGAACAAGTCCGGGGTCTCCGGTATCACCGGCAAATGGCAGGGACGGCAAAGACGGAAAGGACGGCAAAGACGGCGGTCTTTTGTGCCGTTTCTTCCCGAATATTCTGGCATGTGACCAGCTTCCGGAGCCGTCAGCCGATTCCGATCCGCAGCTTCCAAATGAGACGGTTAACGTTGAGTTTGAGAAATCCGGAATCTTTCAAGATTCCGCTCAGTGTCCCGCACCTGTCACGTTCACGATAACCGTGCTTGATTCAAGCAAACAGTTCGCGTTCAGCTTTGAGAACGCATGTACGATAGCCGAAAGGCTGAGGTACATGCTTCTCGCCCTTGCTTGGGCTGTTGCCGCCTTTTTCTGTATCCGCACAGTATCCCGTGAAGTCTAGCAGGCGAAGCACCGCCGGGCTTCAGTAACCTTTGTTCAGGCAGGGGGAGGATGTCCGTAAAGAATCGTAAAGGCGGGTTTTTTCGCCTTTATGATTCTTTATGGATACCCCTTGCCGCTCGGACAAAGAAACACACTCTGCCCGGGGGCAGGTGGTAAGGCGAGTGCTTTTTTCGCCGTCCCCCTGCCCGCGCGGCGTCGCAAGTGAGACTAGGGGGTGTGGGGGACTAGTCCCCCGCAAAGCGTTCAGCTTCGGAAACTTGAGCCAAAGCCAGGCGAACCGCCAGAGCTGGGCGAAGCCAGGCGCATCGCCGGAGAGCTGGGCGAAGCCGGGCGAAGCACCGGAGAGCTGGGCGAAGCCAGGGCGAAGCACCGGAGAGCTGGGCGAAGCCAGGCGAAGCACCGGAGAGCTGGGCGAAGCCGGGAGAACCGCCAGAGCCGGACGAAGCCGGGAGAACCGCCAGAGCTGGGCGAAGCCAGGGCGAACCGCCGGAGAGCTGGGCGAAGCCAGGCGCATCGCCGGAGAGCCGGACGAAGCCAGGGCGAAGAACCGGAGAGCTGGGCGAAGCCAGGGCGAACCGCCGGAGAGCTGGGCGAAGCCAGGCGCATCGCCGGAGAGCTGGGCGAAGCCGGGCGAAGCACCGGAGAGCTGGGCGAAGCCAGGCGCATCGCCGGAGAGCTGGGCGAAGCCAGGCGAATCGCCGGAGAGCTGGGCGAAGCCAGGGCGAAGCACCGGAGAGCTGGGCGAAGCCAGGCGAAGCACCGGAGAGCTGGGCGAAGCCAGGCGCATCGCCGGAGAGCCGGACGAAGCCAGGCGCATCGCCGGAGAGCTGGGCGAAGCCAGGGCGAAGCACCGGAGAGCTGGGCGAAGCCAGGGCGAACCGCCGGAGAGCTGGGCGAAGCCAGGCGAATCGCCTGAGAGCTTGGCGAAGCACCGCCGGGCTTCAGTAACTTGTGCCAAGGCAGGGGGAGGATGTCTGTAAAGAATCGTAAAGGCGGGTTTTTTCGCCTTTATGATTCTTTACGGATACCCCTTGCCGCCCCGCCAAAAGAACACACTCTGCCCGTGGGCAGGGTGATAGGCGCGCGCCTTTTGCGCCGTTCCCCCTGCCCGCGCGGCGTCGCAAGTGAGACTAGGGGGTGTGGGGGACTAGTCCCCCGCAAAGCGTTCAGCTTCAGAAACTTTGGCCACAATCAGGCGAAGCAGCGCACTTTGCGAGCGAAGCCGCAAACAGCCGAGAAGCGCGGGGGGGAATTGGCGATAAGCGCGAGGGGGGTGTCCCCACAGCGCCGCCGCGTCGCGAATGCGACGCAAATCTTTCAGATTAAGAAACATTTGTTTAATGAGGCAACCGTGCCTTTTAAGAAAGGGAGAGCAAATGAAATTGTTGGCCGCATTGATTCCGCTCTTGATGAGCGTCGCAGGCCGTATATTGACTGCATTAGGCTTGATGGCCGTGACCTATGCCGGTGTAGATAGGCTGGTTATGAAGTTTCAGCATGCAATACAGGAAAGCGTGACAGGCGCACCTCAGGCAATGTTGCAGCTTTTTTATATAAGCGGTGGCGGCACCGTTCTTAATATCCTGTTTGGCGCAATCGCATTCATTCTGTCATTTAAACAAATGACGAAATTGGCAACCTCAATAGGGAAGAAAAAATAATGGCGGAGATTTGTCTTATTACGGGTACGCCCGGTTCAGGGAAAACATTGAAGATGGTTTCCATGATGGCGAACGATGAAATGTTTCAGCCCGATGAAAACGGCATGCGCCGTAAAGTATTCACAAACATAAAAGGCTTGAAAATCCCCCATATATACATCGAGACGGACGCAAAGAAACTGCCGAAATCGACAGATGAGCAGCTATCAGCGCACGATATGTACGAATGGATAGAGAAACCCGAAAACATCGGGTCTATTGTCATTGTGGACGAAGCGCAAGACGTATGGCCGGTACGCTCGGCAGGTTCGAAAATCCCGGATAATGTTCAGTGGCTTAATACACACCGCCATCAGGGTATTGATATATTTGTTTTGACACAAGGCCCTAAGCTGCTGGATCAAACGCTTAGAACGCTTGTGAGGAAGCATTATCACATTGCATCAAACAAGATGGGTATGCGTACACTTTTAGAATTTAATTCATGCGCCGATGACCCTCTTAAAATGGTATCAAATGGATTTTCAAGCATTTATACGCTTGATAAAAAAGTTTATGACTTGTACGAATCCGCAGAGGTTCATACCGTAAATAAGGTCAAACGGTCAAAGTGGTTTTATACTTTGCCGGTAATAATATTGCTGATTCCCGTGTTTGTCGGCCTGTCCTATAAAATGTTGAGTAGTTACGGAAAAAAACAGGAAGAAACGGCATCTAAAGAGGAATCGGCTTCAGAATTAAAAGATAATTCGGCTTCATCAGCAAATATAGAAACTGTTCAGTCGTCTAATGGAAATTTGACACCTGAAATGTTCGTGCCGGTATTGCCTGAAAAACCTGAAAGTAAACCAATTTATAATGGCGTGAGACAGGTAAAAACATTTGAGCATATAGCAGGCTGTATAGAAGGTGGCAAAACAGGTTGCACATGTTATTCCCAACAGGGAACGCCTTTAAAGGAAATCACAAAGGAAATGTGCAAGGATTACGCAAGAAACGGATTGCCTTTTGATCCGTATAAAGAAGAAAATCAGCAAAATGTAGAGCAGAAAGAAACTGCCATGAAAGATGACAAGCCCAAAGTTGTTTCAATGGGTGGGAAGCCACAACAAAATTTGATGTACGACAACTGGGAAGAACGCGGAAAACCGTTTGAGGGAATCGGCGGAGGCGTTGTAAATTAGAAAGTTCTTTCTAAAATCATATGTTTATAAAAATATTGAAATATTTTCTTGCAGTACTACATAATATGTAGTATTATAAGCATATGGAAACAGCGCAATCGCGCAAACTGCGCCTCGGGTTATCAGGGGTAAGGAAATGAAAATGAAAGCAATCCAAATCAACATCGTCGCAAAAACTGAAATGGCTAAAGCTGCCGCCGACTACATCAACGGCTTGGCAATGGCAAACGGTTTCTCAACAGCCATGACTGACGAAGAATTGAGCCAATATAAAGGCTGGTTTGAGGGACAAATTCAAGAATGTGATGAATATATCGCCTCAAATTTGGTCATTGAATATGAAGAAATCGAACTTGACGACGAGGAATAAAACGCAAGCCGCCTGAAATATGGCGGCTTTTTTGAAAGGAAAAATATGACACACCCTAATAGAAATTGGCACCGTCGCTGGACGGTTGATTTTGAAACGCAAACGGCCAGCCATGAAGACGGCTGGGTTTTTAAGTTTGAAAAAGTTTCAGACGGCGTTTTTGACGGCAAATTAATCAATCAGCCGGAAAACATCACGCTTGAGCAAATTAAAAATGCGCCGAGAATAGCACGTGAAGCCGGTGAAGCTTGGACAAGGGCAAGGAAATCATTATCATGATGAACGATTTTGAGATAGGCTACACGCCAAAAAATCTAAAGTTCATTAGACAGAATTCAGGGAGAACGCAGAAAGAAATAGCGGATGCTTTAGAAGTGTCTTTGGTAACGGTTCAGAGGTGGGAGATGCCTGTGAATGTGAATAGTCATATTGATATGCCGTATAAAAAATGGCTTGAATTTATAGAGCTTTTTAAATAAAAGCCTTTTTTCTTTAAAAATGAACCTTTACCAAAAACAGTAACCATAATAGAATCAGACACGGCAAAGGAATAGCTAACCTTTGCCGAAACCGCCGAGCCTGAATGTTCCCATGTCATTAGACAGAGAGAAAGATTAGGACGGCGGTTTTTTCTTGTTTGTGAAATTGGGTAGTATCAAAGAACACGATTCTGAATAGATAAGGGTAATCCCATGCGTAATGCCGTAGGATTGGATATATCAAAGCTGACATTTGACGCAACCGTCATTGTTGGCAATGCCGAATATTCGGCAAAGTTTGGCAACAATTCAAAAGGTTTAGATCAGTTTTCCGACTGGTTGAAAAGCTTGGGATGTGAGGATCTGCATATATGCATGGAGGCAACCGGAAATTATTATGAAGAAGTTGCCGACTATTTCGCGGAATATTACAGCGTTTACGTAGTTAATCCGCTAAAAATAAGCAAGTATGCAGAAAGCAGGTTCAAAAGAACCAAAACAGACAAACAGGATTCAAAATTGATAGCGGAGTATTGCCAGTCTGTGAAAGAAAGCGAGCTTGTAAAGAGGCAGAAGCCTACGGACGAGCAATACAGGCTTTCACGGATGACCGCAGCATATACGCAAATCAAAAGCGAATGCGCGGCAATGAAAAATCGTTATCAGGTGGCAAAAGATGAAGAAGCGGCCAAAGCATATGCAGAAATCATCAAAGCCATGAATGAACAGCTTGAAGTTTTAAAGGCGAAGATAAAAGAGCAGACGGAGAAGCCGAAATGTAGGGAGGGTGTGAAACGTCTTGAAACCATACCGGGAATTGGAAGAATGACCGCAGCCGTATTGTTTCAATATCTCACATCTTCGAAATTTGAAACATCAAACAAATTTGCAGCGTTTGCAGGCCTAAGCCCGCAGCAAAAAGAATCAGGTACAAGCGTAAGAGGAAAATCCAAATTGACCAAGTTTGGAAACAGGAAATTACGCGCCGTTTTATTCATGCCCGCCATGGTCGCATACCGAATGAGGGCATTTCCCGATTTCATCAAAAGACTGGAAGCCAAGAAGAAGCCTAAAAAAGTCATCATCGCCGCATTGATGCGTAAACTCGCCGTCATTGCGTATAACGTAAACAAGAAAGGCGAAGATTACGATCAATCTCGTTATAAATCGGCGTAAATCCTGCAAGGAAAAAAGGCATTTTTTGAATGCCTGCTTTGCCGTGTCTGAAATTCAGTGAATTTTTAAATATTGAAATTCAATAAGTTGTAAATGAATTGTAAAGATTCTATTGCAAATTAAAGTAGTATCTTTCTTTTTTCAGACGGCATTAGGACGCAGAAACCAGATTGGCCAGGTATTTGCGGGTCATCACGCTGGTATTGGTCAGACGCTCGGCAGGCAGCTTGGGCGTGTAGTCGTACACAATCGGCACTTGGCCTTTACTGAACGCATCCGGCAGGTCGTAGTCATAGTCCAAACCGACCGAGAAACCTACGATGGAAGGCAGCGTACCCAAATAGGTGCGTACCGTCTCAATCAAACTGTCGATTAAGGCATCGTCAATCGGACGGTCGACATATTGCAGCTCTGCGCGACGGATGGATTCGTCGATGATGTCGCCGGTGCGTTGTGCCACTTCAAAGTTTTTAATATGCGAAACCGTTGGGAAGCAGGCAAGGCGGTTGCCCCACATACGATAGCCCGTACCATAGCTGTTGAATACAGTCGTAATGCCTTTTTCATTCAGACGGTTGGTTTCGGACTGCGGGTCGTCCGCACGGGCGGTCAGTCCGATTTCCACGCCGGTCACGCCCAAGAGTTCGCGGTTGGAGATGCTGTACCAGTAGCCCTGTTCCACATCGGTTTTCATACGCAGGCCGGCGGCGTGGGTGGCAAGGCTTTCCAAGCCCGACAAACCGACGACGTAGGGGTAAAAGAGCTGACAGCGGTCGGACGAAGTTTGGAAATTGATGCTGCCCAACGGACCGCGTCCTTCCAAAGCCTTGCCCAAGCCTGTGCCTTTCGGCGCGGCGGCATAGGCGATGGCTTTCAATTTGCCCGCAATGATTTCCATTGCTGCGCGGACTCCGGCGTTGCCGTCATACTCGGGGGCGATGATAATTTTCGCGTCCGCGCCTTGTCGGTTGAAACCTTCGGTCAAGAGTTCCAAACCGGTGCGTTTTCCCGTTGCCGCCACATATGCGCCGATAATGTCGGCTTCGGTCACTTTCGTCGGGTCGGTATAGGTGTAGCTGATTTCCGCGGCGGACGGTTTGGTTTTGAACACAATTTCGCCCGTCAGTGTGTTGATGGTGTAGTGCGTGTTTTCGGTCAGGGGGCTGTTGCCGTCTGAAACTGTGTAGCCGCTTTGCAGGGCAGGCTTGGCGGTTCTGGCTGTCAAGGTGTCAGGATCAACCGCCAATACTTCGTTGCTGACGGTTGTCTTATGTTTGGCAGGGTCGCAAACATTGACAACATAAGCGACACCGCTGCCGTAGCGCGTCCAGATGTGTGCGGCATCCGGCAGAGTAAAGCCCTTGCCGGTCAGCTCGCCGCCGAATCGGGCAAAATCTTTTTTAATTTGACATACCGTCAGCTCATTGACCGCACCGACTGGCGCAGTGCCGACGATGGCGGTAATTGCGCCGTCAACGGTATAGACAGGATTGGAGCCGCCGTCGATGCGGATGGTCTCCGTGCCGTGATGGTAGGCTGCTGCCATGATGGATACTCCTATTTTTTAGGTTTTAAATCGGAATTGAGGTCTTGGTCGGTTCGGCGATAGCGGGCAGCGACGAAGCCGGGGCGTTTTTCTTCACGGCAAACTTCAACCTGCTGAGTCTCAGTCTGCAAGACAAGCTGATACTGCCATGCGCCAGCATCCTCGGCCAAAAACTCCTCGCTGATAAGGTGGCAGGGCTGGCAGTTCGGCGGCGCAAAACCAACCATAGCAAGACGTGTCTCATCTAAAATCGCCAGCGTGCCGTCATCCGCATTAAGGCTGCTGCCGAAAACGGTCAACACCAACCTGACATCGCGCTGCTGTGCAATACGACCGAGCTGCTCGATTTCGCCAAATTTGCTGCCGCCGTATCCGACCAAGATTGCTCCGACCGGATGGATAAATTGGTATTCGGACGGACGCTCGGGGAAAGCCTCAACGCTGACCCACGGGATAGCGGCCTGCAAATGTTCTACTACCGCATCAATAATCGGACGTGTCGCGCTCATCAGTAGCCTCCTAAATCCATTTTGTCGCGCGCTCGGACGTGATACGCGCCCGGCTCGGGTTGCGACGGCTTGTCCAATGCGGCGATGCCGATGTGAATCTTGCCGTCGCGGATGGCTTCCAGCGTCTTAATGGTTGCGTTGTAGGCAGTTTCCAGCGGTTTCGGAAAGTCGGCTCGGTTGATGCGGCGGCTGTGCAAAAAATGGCGGGCAATGTTAATGCATAAAGGCTGCAACACCGTCGGCGTTTCCACCAAAGGCAGCACATATCTGCCGCGCAGGTATCCGTCCACCAAATCGCAGGCATAACGCACTGCCGCATCAATGACCTGAGCGTCGGGTTCCGTCCCGCGCGCATTGTCGTTGGTCAGTTGCACCAACTCCATTTTGCCCATCGCAGCCGTCAAATCATCCGCGCCGATATACATGGCTTACTCCGCCTCTTCGGCTGCTGCCGGTTTTTTACCGCGTTTCGGCTTTTCAACTTCGCCCGCAGTGCCTGCATCATCTGACGGCGTATCTTCGGACGGCGGGGTGTCATTTTGTTGCGCATCCAGCTCTTCGCCGGTTGTCAGTGTCGGGGTAACGTGTGCCGCGACCGATTCGTACTGCTCCGCCGTCAATTCGACCACTTCGCCGACCTCGACACGAAATTGGTCGCCTTGTTCGTTTTCCAAAATCAACGGAGTGTTTGCGATATAAACTTTAGCCATGATCAGCCTTTCAAAAATACTTGGATGACTTCGCCCGCCGCTGTCGCCGCAGAGCGCGCCGTACCGGCAACTTTGGCATTACCTGCCGCCTTGACTGCCGCGCCTTGCGCATCGGCTGCTACTTCATCGCCGACGGCAATCGTGCCGCCTGCCTCAACTAAGGCTATACCCAATACATCAACGGCCAACATTTCGCCCGCATCTGCATCCAAAGTAGCAGTACCCAGCACTTTCACACCGGCGGCTGCCTGTTTGCCGACAAAATCCACAAAGCGGTTTTTGACCACCTTGCCTGATGTTTTGACCGTGGTTACCAAAACCACTTGCTTCGCTTGTGCCATTTAAGACTCCTTTTGCTGCGCGTCATGCGCATTTTCTTTGACGCGGTAGGCTTCCAGTTCCCACAATTTTTTTAGGGCTTCCTGATAGGAAAACTCACGGCCTGCCTCTTCATCAAATACTTCAGGATTAATGCAGGCAGACTGTCCGATGACCACAAAGCCGGAATGCAGAATGACCGTACACACCGTCGCAGTCGTTCCTTCGACACGGTGGTATCGCACCTCGGCAATACGCTCATCTAAATCTTCATACTTCACGAATAAAGTCATATTTCTCTCCACAGGTCGTCTGAAGCCTTTCAGACGACCTTTTACTTATCAAGCAACCGCGTTCTCAAACAAGAAACCGCATGTACCGCCGACCACCGCCGCTTTGCGGATGTCGGTATATCGCGCGTATTCCACCTTGCCGCCGACCTCTTCGTAGCGGTCGACTACCGGCATACCGCGGCGGCGGAAGGTATAACCGAAGCTTGGCTCACCATCGTCATTGCCACCGGAAGCCGTATTCGGACGCACAATCAGGCTGGCGAATTTGCCCCAAATATCTTGGGTGGCCTTATTGGCGGCAGGTGTAGATACCGCCTCGCCGACGATGATGTCGTCCAGCTCCAGCAGATTTTTCAGCTGCTCGACCGTGAGCAGGGACTTGCGTTCATTTGCACCCAGTGCACCGATGAGCTTCTCGTGGCGTTTCAGTGCCGACAGCACGCTCGCGCCTACCACTAGTACCGACGGGCGTACACCGCAGCCTGCGCGAACCGTTTCGCGGGCGGTCTCGATGTCTGCCAACGGATCAGAGTTTTTATCGCTCCATTTTTGGGTGGAGGCCAAATCTTTGCTGAAACCTGACTGATAAGCCGATTTGTTTTGCAGGAGGGCGGCAGTTTCGATTTCTTGACGCAGCTGCACGCCCTTGACCGCGCGGCGTGTTGCCTTGGCGCGCTCGTCGTACATCGATTCCGCTTGTTCGCGGTAATCCACACCGGCGGCCAAATCATGTTCTTCCAACACAACCGGCATAAAGTTTGGGGAGTCCAGTGTAATCACATTCGATGCCGCACCGACCGCACGTTCGGTCTGATACTCGACAAATGAACCCTTACCGAACACCGGCACACGCACGCCTTCTTTTTCAGTAAACACCACCGGGAAGATTTTCTCGGCAATAAAATCCGCCTGCTTGTAGCCCAGTGCGAGATTGGTTAAAACCGGATCAAGCTGGCCGCGCAGACCGCGCAAATGAGATGCACTCATGTTTTATCCTTTTTTAGGACAAATGCGACAACGTCGTCGCATTTGACGGGTTGATGATTAAGCAATAGTACGGCGGGCAGCCTCTTCGTAAGGGATACCTTCCTGCGCCGCCAATGCCAATGCACGTTGGTGATGGCTCAAGGCTTCCGGGTCCGACGCCTCGGCAAAGTCTGCCGCCAATCCCGACGGCGTTTCACCTTTAGCCATCTCGCCGCCCTGAATCTGCTTAGGCAGGACAGCGGTAAAAAACGCACGCAGCGCGGCAGACAAAGGCTGCTTCTTACTGCCTTCGCCGAAGTCGGCGGTTACGTCATCAGGGTGTTCGGCAAAATCCAAAACCTTGACGACCAAATCCTTGTCAGCAGGTTTCAGACGACCTTCTTTAACCAAGCCTTCGGCATATTCGACATTCTGCTCATGCGCACCATCGCGCAGGGCGGCATGCTGCTCGTCTTGCAGCTTTTTCAATTCCGCCTGCGATTCGGCGGCCTTCTTCTCGGCAGCTTCGCGGGCGGCCTTTTCTGCTGCAAGTTCTTGTTCTAGCGACATAGGGGTCTCCTTGTTTTCATGGTTTTCCGGGGGTGGGGGTGATTCGGTAAATTCGGCAGGTTTCAAACCCGCCATGTTCAGTAACCGGCGCAAAAGGCCGATTTCCTGCGGTTCTTCGGTAAACTCGACATAAACTTCGCCTTCGGCAAAACTGATGGCGGACAAGCCCTTAACGGCAGGCGGTTGCGCGCCCAAAAAGCCGACATGGCGCAGCGTCCAAATGCCCGGTTTGGGATTGTTCGGACTGGTTGGCGGGTAAAAACTCGCCGACACTTTTTTATATCGTCCGGCTTTAACCAAATCCGCAAAGCCTTCATCGACTTGGTCAAAGTCCGCCGTCAGTACGCCGTTCTCAGCTTTCAGTCCACTGACCCAGCCGTAAGCCGGCGCGTCCGCCTTCGGGTGTCCGACCACAATAGGAGCCTCATGCACCTTCGGATCGTAGGCTTGCGCGGCGGCGGCAAGGTCGGCGTGCGTAATCGTTACCGTATTGCCGTTTGCATCGGTGCGCGTCCCTGCGCGGAAAATTTCATAGGACATAAAAAAACCTCATCAGATGGATGAGGTTATTGTGGCAAATGCCGTCTGAAACGGCTTTTAATCGGGTTTAAAACTTATTTCGGCAGATGTTTGCCGGAGGCAGTAAAAAACCGCCCTGAGGCGGGCGGTTTGTCGTTTACAAGAATGAAACAGCAATTTTAGCGATACAGATATACGGTAAAAACCTCAAGCGGCGGTCTGTTCTACAGTCAAACCACATCATTGCCAATACAAAGCATACGGCCCATATACCCCAAGATGTTTCCGACAACAGCATACGGATGGTTTTACCGTCGGTAATCAGCAGCAGGAGCGTAAACGGCAACGATCCCAATAATGCCGCCCATCTGTTTTTGGCAAAGGGAAGGCGTTGGTCGAGAAAGAACAGAAAGTCGATGATTTTTTCCAGCATAAGCTATCAGATTCCCATAAGCTCCATCTCTAAAGCCGACCGCCAATTCAATGCGGCGGCAGCTATACAAACACGATAGCGCCTGTCTTTTACTATCGTTTCAATCCATTTTTCGATTAAAGACCTTGCAAACTTTTTCAATACGGTCCTCAAAGACGAGAACGGTTGCCCGTAAAATGCACGAAACATAGCCTCAGGCCAAACCATTCCTTTTGAACATTGGGCAATGGCGGTTGCAAGCTTGTCGCAGATGTCGGCAACTTCAGGCGTAATATCGTCCGCATCGGCATGGACGGCACCATTGTACACATTATGGATAAAACCGGCATACAGTTGTTTTTCTTCTGTTGATAAAGACATATAAATTCCTTTCGAGGTCATACTGCCATATCGGCAGCAGGATCATCATGAATCTTTATCCATCCACAATCTTTTAATCGGGGCTAATAAAAACAAATGCGCCAAATTTGCGTTTTTAGCGCGTTTCGGTTTCAGGGTGGGCAAACCCCCGACCGCAAAGAGAAACGCAATATAAAATCGGTCAGGGCTAAACCTGACCGATGTTTTAATTATGCGGTGTACTTACGAAAACAAATCTGCCTGTTTTTTCGCCCGCTCTGCCATTCCAACCTCCTTGACGATGCGGTAAACGTGCTGTACGGTCAGACCGTATTTTCGGGCGAGGCCTGCATGATTCTTACCGTCAAACTCCTTGTAAATTTGCATATCCCGCTCCGATACCCTGCCCAAAAGGTTTTTTGGGAAATAAATCAACTGCCCGCCCCAGTTGCTGGTCAGATGATGAGACAGCTTTTTAGATACCTCGACCGCCTGCTGCCGCTCCATCGGCAATACCGACATCAAGCAGGCGACCGCCTGGTCTTCCAAGTCCGCCACCAGCTCAGGCACTCTGTTGTCCGCCATTTTCCACCCTCACTTTCCACTTCTTCAGATGTTCGATGACCCGTATTGCGTCATCAGTCCCCAACCATCCATGATAATCTATGCCCGTCATGCGTTTGACAAATCGAGCCAGGCTCAATTCAGACGGGCTTCGCACCGCGCCCAAACGGTGCAGCTCCAACCAAAGCGCGCGTATCTTTTTGACCTGCGCCTCTATCATGCGGTTGGGCATATGCACCGGCAAATCAGGTTTGCCTGATGCCGCCTGCGCTTTTGTGGTAACCACAAAACCCCGCATCTTCATCGCCCTCACGGCAAGCTCCAGCTCCTCGACCGATAACTTGGTACTGCTCGTCTTGCCGCATGACAGATTAGCGAGCAGCGCGCGGTATTCGCCGTCGTCCATCATCAACTGGGTTTTGGCTACATGGATGAGCCGTATCAACCGCTGTTTTTTCTGAGTACGGGTTTCCATTTCCAGCCCCTAAGAACCTCAAAAAAGTGAAACGTTGTTTCACTTTTTTCATTAAAATCAATGAATAATATTATTCTAGCCTGAATTGAACCACTTGGCAAACATACGGAGCGGATAGAAAAAGGCCGCCTGAAACATTTCAGACGGCCTGTTTTAAAGAATGGTTTGCTTATCTGTTTACCGCTTCTTTCAAAGGTTTTCCGGCACGGAATTTAGGCGTTTTGGTGGCGGCAATCGTCAACGGCTCGCCGGTCTTCGGGTTACGGCCTTTGCGCTCGGCGGATTGGGCGACGTAAAACGTGCCGAATCCGACCAATGCGACCTCACCGCCTTTAGCCAGTTCCTGTTTGATTGCACCGATGACGGCATCCACCACTTTTGCCGTTTGAGCCTGGCTCAAGTTTGTTTCAGCAACAACAGCTTGTACTAATTCGGATTTATTCACTTTTTGACTCCTATTTAGATTTAAATGCGGCAGACCGTGCCGCGCGGTTTATTGGATATTGGCTAACTCCGGCTCTTTGCCGGTTACCTGTCGAATTTCACTCTTGAGGACAGCTAGGCAGATAAGACCTGCATTTTGGGCGATGCTGCCACCGTCTTCTTCATCCTGCGGCATCGGTTCGTCTGAAGTCAGCTTGACAAACAGGCCGCCCGGCTGATCGCTGATGAGGATGTTTACCGTCGCCATGTTCACACCTTCGCCACATCCAAATTCATCAACTGATACTCCCCATCCTCGCCGCGCCGGTACACCCGCACAAACGGTTTACTGATATGCACCTGCAAACTGTCGGAGAGCGCATCCATCGCCCGTTGCCATTTTTCATCCGTGATTTGCAGGCGTCGCAGGCCGAGGACGCGGGCGGTGCTGATATTGCCTTCTTTGTCCACCTGGAAGGCCGCGTTAATCAGAGTTTTCAATTCCGTTCGGCTGCCTTCCGTCCATTCGTTGATGCACTCGTCAATCAGGGCTTTGGCGGCAATCAATCCCTCGTCAAATACCAGCGTGTCCTGCATGGCAAGGTTAACGCGGTACGCGCCGTCGAAGCTGTGAAGGCTGATATTGCCTTTCTTACCGCCGACATTCACGTCGTATCGGTCGGCACTTAACTGTACAAACGCCGCAATATCATCCATAGCCTCACGTTTGAAGGCGATTAAGTTATCTTGTACTGCGCGGGCTTTGGCAGCGATTTCCTGCACCAGCTCGTCGCGCAGCAGGTCAATTTCGCGGATATTGGCCAGCGGCACGAGATTGCCTTTGGCATCCTGTTTGTATTGTTTCATGTCTAAGTTACTCATAATGCTTCCTACGTCCTTCCAATTCCATTGATATTTGCTTTAATAAATCGTCATCAAATCCGTTGTTGGCAGCAAATTTTTCAAACTCTTCCCAGTATTCCGTCAGAAATTCGTTTATTAAGTCGGATTCCTGATTGTCAAAAAACGTACTCATTTGGCTATTTATTTCCCTTCTGCCTCTCGGCATTAATCCTTTTACACTCATCCACCGACCGGTGGCGTGGCCCGTGTATCCAATCCCTGTTCATGCAAGGGGAGCTTTCCAGCAGGCTGAGTGTTTGTTTGAGTTTGGCGGCCTGCGCCTTGCCGTATTCGGTCGGACGATGCTTCTTTTCCAGCCTCGGCACCATCCTGATTTCGGGAGGAGGCAGGTGTTTGATAAGGTCGGCAGGATTTGGCCACTCTGACGAGGATGCCGCGATATCCCTAAAGGCTGCCTGTATCCTGATTTCATCCTGTTCCGGTTGCCACGATCGTCCGCTTAGTATGCCCAACCAAAGTTCGGCAACGGCCGTCAAATCCGCCGAAGCGGGGCGGCCTTTGAGATTTAGGGCGGCGAGCATCATGAAACCCTGTGCGATTGCTTTTTTCAGCCAGCTATTGTTTTCCTCCATTTGCCCACTCCATCAAGCCGCCCACCCCGCTCCTCAATTTGGTGCTTGCCACCTCTCTCGTGTGAGAGGGTTGGGGAGAGAACAAAACCGCCGTCTTTTCAGGCGACCAAAACGTGATGTTTTCCAACAAATAACCGTGGCTGGTCAGCGGCGGTGTCAGTTTTCCCGCGTCCCGTGCCTCAAGGCATCGCGTTGCCGCCCAAATCCAAGCCTCGCGCGGGGCCGGGTACGTTTTTCGGTTACGCACGATTTCGCCCTCCCGTATCATCGGCGCAATCTCACCGACAAGCTTTGAAACTCGGTTAAAACTTAAATCCTTTTCAGCGGGGCGAAACAGCGTCAGATACCGCAATACCGCCTTAAAAAGGTCGTCTGAAATGCCTGTCAGGGCAATCAGTGCTTCACGGGCATCGTCATGGGCGATTAATACATCCAAGCTCATCACCGCGCCGCAGGTAGGGCAGCGTACTTTCATTGACTTCGCTCCGTCCAAAACTGTTGCGCCCATGCCGCATCTGTTTGACGCGTATCCGTCGCTGTCCAGTATTTGTTATCTAAAATTTCAGGTGCTTTGGGATACTCGCTGCGGCGTTTGGTTTGTGATTCGTATCCGGCAAACGGTTCGTCCATCTTTTTAAATTGGGACAAGGTGTGCCTGCCGCCCTGACTTTGCCAACATTTGGCGCACACCTCAGAACGCACGCGTACACATTTTGTCGCATCAAAACGCCAGGCAAATGCTATTTCTGATTTGCTCTGTCCGCAGACCCTGCATTTTTTCAGCTTAGTGAGAGTTTTTTGGTTCACTTTCCGTCTCCTTTCGTGATGGCTTTTGCGCCGTATTTGGCGCGGATTTCGGCGATGGCGCGTTTCAGTGCTAGTTTGCGTATCCGTTTCGGGGGGTGTTTACGGTTCATACACCACCCCCCGCATCCGTTCTTCATCGCTCATTCGTTCATATATACCTTCAAGCCGTGCCGACTCCGCATCTGCTTCCTTCTGCATGGCTTCCATCTTGGACGGCTCCGCCGCTTTGAGCGCAGGCTCGGGCGCGCAGGTATGCAGTGCCAACACCGCCACTACCCACCAGATGCCCGTCAGCAGCCCCACCGGAACCCACCGCCAAAACGCCGCGCCGCACCACGCTGGCAGCGCGTGCCTTTTTAAAACTTGCATTTCGTATTTCCTTATAAATCAAAAAGTTATTAAAATTAAAGGGTAAAAAATATATAGCCGTATCAAGGGCTTGTATTTTTCAAACCCAAATCGGACAAACGGTTTTCATCGGTACTGTCCCTTATCGTATTCGTTTATCTGCACGGGCGGATGCTGCCGGCAGGGTTCCGCCATCACCGCCTGTACCATAATGACGATGGAGAGCAATACGATGATGACAGCCGGTGCGATTTCGTTTCTTTTCATCTCACACCCCCCGTACCACATCGCCGTCAACCATCTCAAAACCAAGCTCCGCCGCCTGATTCATCGCTGCCGCCACCAAGTTGTTGACCGCCAGCGGATAGAGCAGGCTGTTGGTTTCCAATCCCTTGCTCGTGCGGCTTTTGACTGTCAGACGCTCGGCGACAGCATCAATCGCGCTTTGGTCTAAAATCTTCGCCATGTCCGCATTGACGCGGGCAAACTTGTGCTTGAGATAGCCTTCTAGCTTTCCGTCGGTCAGCGGCAAGAGTGTGACCACCTCGCATCGCTGCACCACCTCGCGCACCGCAGGATTGTTTTCGCTGAGTTTTTGCGCCAACTCCGTCTGACCTATTAAGACAATCCCGAGCAGGCGTTCAAACCCGTTTTTCAGCTCAAAAAAGCGTTTCAGATGTTTCAGGGTCGGCAGCGGCAGACCGTGCGCCTCCTCAATCAGAAGCAGGTGTTTGTTGCCTGCTTTCGCGCTTTCCGACAAAGCGCGGTGGATTTGGCGGAAACGTGCTTCCGGGCTGCGTTTCGGGCTGGTTCCCGGCGACACCTCCTCCAAAATGGCTTCGGCAATATGTACCGCCTTAAGCGTTTTGCCTTTTTGGTCGTTGTCCTCCATCGCCAAGACATAAGGCTCGATCAGGATGATTTGTCGGCCTTCGCGGTTGATACGGTCTTGCAGGTCTTCGCGCAGTGTGGATTTACCCGCTCCGCTCTCACCAACCACCGCCACAAAACCGCCGTGGCAGGCCGTCTGGAACATCGCCTCGCGCACATAGCGCACATCCGGCGTCATATACACATCGTCCGCAGACTGGATTTCGTCGTTAAACGGGTCGCGGAATAAGCTAAAATGTTGTTTTGCCGCTTGGTTTAAAGTTGCTTTTCGTAGTAACATCTCATTGTCCTTGTCTTCGTAAGTTGCTTGGGCAGGTGCGGCTTCCGGCTCGTTTCTCAGGCTCGCTGGGATTTCCGCACCATTCGTTTCAAAAAATTGTTTCAATTTCCTTCGCAGCTCGGCTGCGTTTTTTTTCGGCCATTGCCCGTGATTGACTACCGCCACCAGCATCGGTTTGCTGCATCCGATTTCGGCTGCCGCAGCGGCATAGGATTTGCCGATTTGCTTAAAGGTCTGTTTCATGCTTTCCCTTTTTTCAAATGCGACGACGTCGTCGCATTTGCCTAACCGGTTTTATGCAGCTTCAGACGACCCATCGTCTTCAGCCTGTCGTAAACCTCGTCCAATTTGCTCTCGACCACGCCTTCCGGGTAGTGTTTGAGGATGACCGCCATCGCCTGTTTCCAGTCGCCGCCGTCTGCCTCGACGCGGGGTTTTAAGCGTTTGGCGATTTCGACCTTGCTCAATACCTGCTCAGAGACCTCCATCCGGTTGTATGCCATCTGCTGTCCCTGTTTGGGCATAAAGAGCGTATTTCGCGCGGCAAGCGTATCTTCCTGATGTTTGTACGGGTCGATTTCGCCGCCAAATGGGACTGCCTTGCCTTTGCGTTTGGCGGCTGCCGCCTCCAGCGTTTCCGCACCCATCGCCAGCTTGTCCAGCTCTTTGCGATGCTGCTGCGCGTCCGTATCGGCAGGGGCTTTGTATTCCGCCCCGATGACCGCGGCGTCAGCCCTGAAGCCCATCTCGTCAAAAACTACTTCGGGTACGGATACCCAAACCTCGTTACCCTCCGCGTCATAAGTGGCGACCCGCGCCCCGTTTACCTCCCAAGGATTCTTACCGACCAAAACCTTCTGACCGACCAAAATCCCCTGGATGCCTTTCACGCTATACACCCGTCCGCCGAATCGAATTTCCAAATCCGCCGAAACTTTCGCCTCTTTCGGTGCACTGATGGCCAGTTCTCGGCAATATTCGGCAGGCGGCGGCAGGATGAGCTGCTCGGGTTTGATTTTGTTCCAGGCCTGATAGCGGGTCATGCCGTGGCGGCTGTGCTTTTGCGTACCGTTGTAGTAACGCATCCACCGTTCCGATAAAGCATTGAGCTGGTCGATGTCGTGCACCTCGGTAAAGCGCAACCCGCTCTCAAATGCCGTTTCGACAATATCGTTGGCTTTTTCCACTTGCCCTTTGGCACGCGGATTGCCCGGCTTGTTGATTTGCACATGCACATCCAACGACTTGCACAAATTTTTAAACGCCGCCGAAGTATTCGCGCTGCCCGGGTCAAGCATGACCATGCGCGGTACGCCGCGAAACGGGTCTTTTAACGAGTCTGCCTTTTGCTGCATCATGTAGATGAAAAAGTCGCAGAGGTTCGCGCTGGTTTCGCCGCCGAAGTAATAACGCACCGCAATCGTGCCGGAAGCATGGTCTGTCCCCGTGTACCGCCAGACGCGGTCGTTTTCGATTTTGACGACGTTTTTCGGCTTGTTTTTATAAAACTCCTCTTCCTTCATGACCCGCAGCCCCGTATCCTTGCCCTGACGGGGCAGGTAATACAAAACGCACAAACTCGGGTCGATTTGCCAACAATGGTTCGGATGCTCTGATTTCATTCGGCTGACCGGTTCGGGTTGGAGCAGTTGGTCGGGATGCAGCTTGTACTCTCGTAAAGCCCGGGTAATGGTGTTTTCAGAAAGGGGGATGATTTCCCCGGTTTCCTCATCAATCCGCGCCGCCTCGATTTTTCCGTTGGCGCGCAGCATTTCCACCGCCTGCCGCACCGACATCAACCGCTTGCCGTTGCGCCTCATCGCCTCCACCAAAACCGCCGAAATCAATTTGGCTTCTTCCAGCTTCAGCTCCGTCTTGCCCGCATCGCTGCGCCGTTTGCGCGTCGGCTTGACGCTAACCGCCTCCAGCTTGCGGTATAGCGTGGCAAGGCTGATGCCCAATTCCTGTGCCTGCTGCTTAAGATATGCAGAGCGTGCGCCACGTCCCATTGCTTCCGCCTGATTCTCGACTGCCTTAAGACGCTCAATCATTGCCGGATTCATCGCCTTCTCCCGTTTCACCGCCCAACCATTCCGGCACATTGTCTGTCGGTGCTTCAGTCGGCAGGGCATAGCTTTCGCGCAGTTGCTCGCAGTCCAAAATAATTTGATTGAGCGTGCCGACCATCTTTGCCTGATGGCTGATCCCGTGTGCCTCACTGTGCGCATTAAGTTGGTCGAACAAATCTTTCAGACGGCTCACTTGACTGCGGATACCGACCTCAAGGCTTGTTAACTGCATCGCCAACTCGCTGCCCACGTCTTCCGCCTTCGGCTCTCTTACAACGGTTTGCTTCTTAGCCAGCTTCTCGGCCAGCTCATCAATTTTGGCTGTTTTGGTTTTCATCACTTCGTCTTTGGCGGCGAGGTTTTCACGGCTTTCGCGCAAGGCGACGCGCAGCTCGCGCACCGTCATCCGATCCACATCGTCAAAGGTCATGCCGTTGACTTCTTCGCCTTCGGCAAGTCCCACCAACGTAACGTCTTCTTCGACCAAGAGTTCCAGCAGCTTTGACTTGCCCAAATCCATCAGCTTCGGCGCGGCTTTCTGCATTTGCGGCGTAGCGAAACGTTGGGTGGCAGACATCAATCGGGCGGTTTCGTTATGACCGATACCAAATTGACCTTTTACGATTTCCATAAATCGCCCGTGTTCTGTATGCTCTTTCAGTACAATAAGTGCGCGCCCCAATTCAAACATGCCTTCCATCGTCTGCCGTACCGCCAAGCGGCCGCGTTCGATCCAAGTGGCTTCGTTGTAAACCTCGCCGTTACCCCATTGCTCCATCACCATCACGCTGTGCGCGGCTTGGTAGTTTTGCACTGAAACCGCATCCATCACTTCAACTTCATTGCTCATTTTTCACTCTCCAAATTTCCTTACGTCAGGAAATTTCAAAATTCGTTAATCTGCATTCACCCGCTTGCCGATTTCGGCAATCTTGCTTTGCAGCCGTTCATGCTGCTGCCTGAACCGCTCCGCGATTTGCAGGGTTTTGATGCCGTAGGCGTAGTTGCCGTTTTCAAGTTTGATGACCAATCCCGATGCAACCAAATCATCAATATCCCTGCTGACTTGTGATGGCGTCAGCCCCAGTCCGACCGATAAATCCTTATTGCTCAGACCGATAATCGGATGCTCGTCAAGCGCGATAAAAACCCTCAATAGCCGTTGTACCCTTTTACTTTCTGCCATCCGCATCCTCCTTATTTCAGTCCCAGTTTCTTGGCAATTTCGTGCCCCTTGCCGTAATTGCCTTTGCGCTGTCCGCCGACCACCAGATACACATCGCGCGGCTTAAAGCCGTTCTCTCTTGCCCACTGCGCCAGCGTCTGGCCGTTTTTGGCAAAATTTTCTTTTAATTTTTCAATAGTTATAGCCATAGATAGCCCTTTCCCATTGTGATAAAATAGTGAACTGTTTATGCACTAGTAATTGATTAGTGCATTACTGATGCGTGAATTATGAGATTTTAAAATCTCTTTTGCAAGGATTATTTTGTGATTTCTAAATCTCTTTTTGGTAATCGTTTGAAAGAAAAAAGAAAGTTTTTAGGGTTAACCCAAGCGCAAGCTGCTGAAAAAGCAGGTATTGAGCGTGAAACATGGGGTAAATACGAACGTGGCGTATTTATGCCTAGTGGAGACGTATTGCTCTCTTTTTTGAATATGGGAATAGATGTGAGCAGTCTGTTTGCTGCAGAACAGGAAATTAGGCCGTCTGAAAATTCTGAAATTAGTAAGGAAGAGTCAGAGTTATTAGGGTATTACCGCCAAGCCAGCGATAACGGTAAATTTGTCATTCTCAGTGTGGCAAAAGGTGCAGAGAAAAAAGCCCAAACTGCGCTTGGTAAAGTGAGTAATGGATAAAATGGATCAATTCGAATTGTGCCAAAAAGAACATATCAATCCATTTGCCTTGTCAAAGCAATATCTACTGGTTGTAACATTCGTCAAATCCAGCAGTAAAAATTTTCAAGCAGCATTACTTTGGGCAAGAAGTGCCAAAATATTTGAGAATCTTGAGATTGAAAAAGAAACCATCTATTGCTGCGCTTTCGATAAAACAGCAGAACAGGCTGGGATGGCCGGGGTATTTTTGAATTATATTGAAAATTGGAATGGCAAACAGATTTACATCAATGGCCGAATCCATAGTGGCAGTATTTATGATTTGTTAGGGGTTTTAGACTGCTATCAAAAATCACAGTCTTGTCCCAACCCTAAAAGCCACTGTTGCTTTGTTTCAGACGACATTTTTCTATGGCATGGATCAAGACCAACTTTTGAAATCAGTCTTGATCTAGCCGGAAAGAAAAAAGAAACATCCTCTGCAAAGAAATTTGTGATGCCTTGTATTAATTTCCGTCACCATAGGATTGAAAAAGAAACCTACTTAGGAAATTGGAATGAACAAATTGCCGCATTGGCAGTAAAACAAAATATAGATTGGTGTCCAAGTTTTGATATTGAGAATTTTAGACAGTATGAATAATTACTATCTATATAGGAATTGCAGCAGCGATGTGTTATGGGTCAAACGTATCCAACGCCAAATTGATGGCAGCCTGCTCTTGATTTCCGACAACGCAACCTATCCGCCGATGTCATTGATGTTGGCAGACCATCCTGATATTCAGGTCATCGGCCAAGTGGTTCAAATCTCAAAAGACCTTAATTAACTTACAATAGGAAAAAATGATGACAGAAACGAATTACTCTTTTGAAGGGCTGGTAATTGAAAAAATTATTACCCATCGTATTTATCCGAAAAATGAAAATAGAGATCGTGTAGAACCTAAAATCAGTACGCAGTTGATTGATTTGCCTATTACGGCAAGAAGAACATTGGAAAACAGGCTGACCAAAGCTTTGGGTAATAAATCTCATGGTATTGAAATGTCTATTGCCAATACGGCTGAAAATAGTTTTTTTCAGATAGCAGCAGCCATACAACTCAAAGAGGAAGCAGAGTTTATTGAAGATTCCGCACAATTTGCTCACATGTTGACCGATGCACAACTGAATACGAATGCACCGGGTGGTATTTTGTTGGTATTAAAAGGTAGGGTTGGAGATACCGGCAAGCCGTTTTTATGTGTGATTAAGGCTGAGCCTCAAGATGGGTTCAGGACCAAAGAAGAGGATGACTTTATCACGATTGAATTCTTAGAGGAATTATTGCTGACCGATTCAGCAAGACTATTCAAAATAGGTTTTTTGGTAGCCGAAACAGTAAGGCCGCAGGAGCAAATACAATCTGGGAATTATCGGGCTTTTTTGTATGACCATCTGATGACACAAACGGAAACTAGGCCAGCAGCTTCCTATTTCTACCAAGTGTTCTTAGGCATGAGTATAGCTGCTTCTTCCCGTAAGCTGACACAGAATTTTTTTGAATGGACACGTAATTTTATCGATAACTCTGATTTGAGTGATGATGAAAAGTTAGATACACATGAAGCATTGCGTGTCACATTGAAAAGTGCAGCAGCAACCATCAGCGTTAACGATTTTGCTCAAAATTATTTACCTGAAGACAAGCAAAAAGCTTATACAGAATTTATGATAGCTAAGGATTTTCCTCAAAATGCTGTAAGTAAGGATATTGAATATATTAAAACTCGTTTACGCAAACGGAGGTCTTACGGATTTAGTAACGGTGTAGTTATCTTGACTCCTCCCGAGCATACTCAAGACTATATGGAAATTGCGCCAACGGAAGATGGGGAATATACTGTTGTCACAATTAAAGGACAGTTACAACAACAAAAATGAGTGATATTGATGATTTCAAAAGCTATTTAGAAAGCCACCAAGCGGCATTTGCCGCTTGGGGTAGATTTGTGGCTGAAGAAATTCAAAATCAATTATCCAATGTCATTTCTCCTGTTCCGGTTGCCAATTTTCTAAAAATTGAAGCAAAGCCTAGAGTCAAAGAGATTTCTTCAGCTCTGGCCAAGATTGGCCGAAAAAATTACACTTCACCTCAAACTCAAATGACTGACTTGGTCGGCGTACGTTTTGTGGTATTGCTTGCGGAACATATTCAAATAGTTTGTGAAATCATTGAATCCTCATCTCAGTGGAATGCTAAAGTTTCGAAAGATTTTGCGGATGAAATTCAGCAAAATCCCAAAGCATTTGACTATCAATCCAAACATTACGAGATTCGTCCTAAACAAGCATTCATTACACCCGAAAATGTCAGCATCCCTGCTGATTTGTGCTGTGAAGTTCAGGTGCGTTCTTTACTCCAACATGCTTATGCAGAGCTGGTTCATGACAATATATACAAGCCTGACGGCAATGTTCCAAAGAAAGCAGAGCGCGAAGTCGCGAAGAGCATGGCTTTGATGGAAACTACAGATGACTTATTTAGTCGTACTCTGGCAATTTTGAAAGAAGCAAATCAACCACAAGAAGAACTTCTTCCCCAATTATCACAGCTTTATCAAGAGGAAATAGGGCTTGTTCCTGAAGTTGATAAAAAAACCAATATGATTTTTCTAGAAACATTTCAATCCAGCATTGACCCTTCAAATATTCTTGCTAATATCCGGTCACTTTTGAATGAGAAGAAATATCTTGCTAATCGGATAAAAGAAAATGCTGAAGAAATGTATTTTTTCAGTCAGCCAGCAGCTTTGTTGGTTTATTGGCTGATTGAGAAAGTTGGTGCAGATGAAGTATGGAAAAAATGGCCTTTACCTGCATACAACAAAAACCTGAAATTCATTTGTACTGATTTGGATAAGCAACCATCCCATGAACTCTTTTAACCCCCTTTAAAAGCCCATTCAGACGGCCTTTCCTAAAATCCCTGTATTGATTTCAACCTCAATACAGGGATTTTTCCATGTCAAACAAATTCACCCAATTCATCGAACGCGTCCTCTCCCACGAGGGCGGTTACGTCAACCACCCTCAAGACCCCGGTGGCGAAACCAACTGGGGCATTACCAAGCGTACCGCACAGGCAAACGGCTACAACGGCTCCATGCGTGCCATGACCCGTGAACAGGCAATCGGCATTTACCGTAAAGCGTTTTGGGAGCGTTACCACGCCGACAAAATGCCTGAAGCGGTCGCTTTCCAATTCTTCGATGCCTGCGTCAACCACGGTTACGGCAATGCCGCCCGTATGCTCCAACGCGCCGCAGGCGTGCCGGACGATGGAATCATCGGCGAAATCAGCCTCAAAGCCATCAATTCCCTTCCCGAAAACGACCTTTTATTGCGGTTCAACGCCGAGCGTCTGGTCTTTTATACCAAGCTCGGTACGTTCACTTCTTTCGGCAAGGGCTGGGTACGCCGTGTGGCGCAAAACCTGATTCACGCGTCTGCAGATAACACTGATTAAAGGGAGACAAACCATGTCAAAAAAGTCACTCATCGCCCTAATGACCGCAGCCATGCAGCCCGATTTCAGCCACAGCGACCTAGGCATTCGCTACGCCATGCCGACTCAGGGATGTTGGACGCAAGCCCACCGCAAGAGCGGGGTAGCCGCCGCGAAACGCGCAGCCAAAAAAAAGCGTCGCAAATAACCGCCTTTTTCCGATGGCTGGGCGGCTTGGTCTCTAATCCGGCCACAGGGAAAATCAGCCATACCAAACTATGGGCAAACGTGGCAGCCGCTTCTATGACCTATAAGTTTTCTCAAACAGCAGATGCGCCGGAATGGCTCTGGTGGGCTTATGGCGCATTGGTCGGCGGGTATGCATTAATCAAACGCGGCATCGCGACGATTCCGCAGGTTGTTGGAATCAATAAAGGTAAAGACGATGTGGAAAACGCTTAACCCTATTTGGCAGACCCTGATTCTGATTTTGCTGATAGCAGGTGCAGTACCAACGATTTATTTCTGCGGCTATAAATCCTCGGCAAGGAAGGCGGAAGCTGAAAAAGCCGAAGTCATTGCTACTTATCAGGCTTCAGCCTTGGTAGCCGAGCAGCTTTATACCGAAAAGCTCAAAGCGGCTAATGAAGAAAAACAGCGTTGGTTTGATTTCGCACAAGCACAAAGCCGCGATTTGGCAACCGCTTATCAGCAAATCGGCCGCCAAGCGGCTCAATTGGAGAAGCAGATTGATGAAACTGTACAAAAAGACGGCAACCGTTTTAACGGCCTTGGCACTAACAGCGTGCAACTCTACAACCGTGCCCTCGGCCACGATTAAAACCGTTAACGTCGCGGAAATCCCCCCGGTCTCTTCCGAGCTGCTGCTCGTTCACGAACGCCCCGAGCGTCTGAGTGGCGGCTCTCCCGAACAACTTTTAAACCACGCCGTCCGCTATGGCGAATACTGCCAAAAACTGGAAAAACAAATTTCCGGCTGGCAGACATGGTACGAGAAAGGCCGTCTGAAAAATGACTGATTTTGCCGACCGCGCATCCGAACGCGAAGCCATCTTTCTTGCAGAATCCCTGGCAAAGCATCAACCGCCGTCTGAAACCACCGCCAGCCTAAGCCACTGTGAAGATTGCGGCAGCCCGATACCCGAAGCCAGGCAAAAAGCCGTCCAAGGCTGTACGCGCTGTGTTGTCTGCCAAGAATATTTTGAACACGGATTTCAGAGGTAAACAATGGAAAAAACCTTTATCCACATCGAATTTTGGCAGCTTGTCGGCTTTTTACTCTCCTTCCTCGGCATTTGTTTTACCTTCGGCAAAATGCTGCTGGCGCAATTCCGCGAGCAGCAGGACGAACGCCAAAAACAGCAGGAACGCCTACAAGGCAAAGTCGAAATTATGGAAAACAAACTGGCGGAATTCAATGCCGGTCTGCCGCTGACATACGTCCTGCGCGAAGACTACATCCGCAATCAAGTCGTCCTCGAAGCCAAACTCGACAACGTCGCAGAAAAACTCACTGAAATCTACAAAATGGAAAGCGTAAAGAAATGATTAGCCAGGAACTGATCGCCAAACAACGCCGCGAGGGGATGCGTTGGAACATTATCAACACCCTTAATAAAGCCCGCCCGCACACCACCAGCGAAACCTTCCTGCTGGATATTATGAACGCGATTTACCCGCAGACCACCGCCACCGAACTGCGCCAGCAGCTCGACTACCTTGCCGACCGCAAAATGGTCGAGCTGAATAAAGCACCGCACGGCTTGTGGTTTGCCGACCTGACCAGTTTGGGTGTCGATATTGCTGAATACACGGTCGAATGTCGCGCCGGTATCGCCCGTCCCGAAAAAGTGTGGAGCTGATATGGCCAAGCGCAGCACGATAGACCAATTACCCGAAGCCGTCCGACACGAATTTGAGCGCAAACTCGTCGAAAACGGTTTCGCCGACTATCAGGCATTGTCCGAATGGTTGCAGCAGCAGGGATATGAAATCAGCCGTTCTGCCGCCCACCGCTACGGGCAGAAAGTCCAGCGTCGGTTTGCCGCCATCAAAAACAGCACCGAAGCGGCACGCCTGATTGCCGAAGGCGCGGCCGATGAAGGCGATACCCGCTCCGAAGCCCTAATGGCGATGTTACAGACCGAATTATTTGAGGCATTGGTGCAAATCGGCGAAATGCCGTCTGAAGAACTGAACGCGCTCGACCGCTTCGGCATCATGAGCGAAGGAGCGCGCAAAATCAGCGGGCTGATTACCGCTGGAACGCGCCTGAAAGAATATCAGGCAAAAGTTAAAGCAAAAGTCGAAGCCGCAGCCGAAAACGTGGCCAAGCAGGCAAAAAAAGGCGGGCTGTCCGACGCGGCTGCCGAAGCCATCCGCAAACAGATTTTAGGTATCGCATCATGACCTTGCCCAAAACCGAAGACCGCACGCCATCGGCATTGCTGCCTTATCAGCAGCGTTGGTGCGCCGACAACGCTCCCGTCAAACTCTGCGAAAAATCCCGACGCATCGGTCTGAGCTGGGGCGAGGCTGCCGATACCGCCTTACTTGCCGCCTCATCGGGCGGCATGGACGCATGGTACATAGGCTACAACAAAGATATGGCTTTAGAGTTTATCCGCGATTGTGCCAACTGGGCCAAGTTCTACGGTTTGGCGGCAGGCGAAATCGAAGAGACTGAAGAGGTGTTCGTCGAGGGTGACGACAAAAAATCCGTCCTCGCCTTCGTCATCCGTTTCGCGTCAGGCTGGCGCGTTACTGCCTTGTCCAGTCGACCATCCAACCTTCGCGGTAAGCAGGGGCGCGTAATCATCGATGAAGCGGCGTTCCACGAGCAGCTCGGAGAGCTGCTCAAAGCGGCAATGGCATTGCTGATGTGGGGCGGGCAGGTACACATCATCTCTACCCATGACGGCGTGGATAACCCCTTCAACGAGCTGATTACCGACATTCGTGCGGGCAAAAAACCTTATTCCATCCACCGCATTACTTTCGACGAGGCTGTTTCAGACGGCCTCTACCGCCGCATCTGCCTGCGTTTGGGCAAAGAGTGGACGGCAGACGGCGAAGCCGCGTGGTGCAAGGAAATCCGTGATTTCTACGGCGAAGATGCCAGCGAAGAGTTGGACTGTATCCCCAAAAACGGCGGCGGCAAATGGCTGAACCGTGCCTTAATCGAAAGCCGTATGAGTCCTTATACACCGGTTATCCGCTACGACCAGACCGACGATTTCGGCCTGCTGCCCGAACCGCGCCGCGCTGCCGAAGTAGCGGACTGGATAGCCGATACCCTGCAGCCGCTGCTCGACGGCTTGGACAAAACCCGCACCAGCTTTGTCGGTGAAGACTTTGCCCGCAGCGGCGACCGTACCGTCATCGTCCCTTTATTGCAGCAGACTAATTTAAGCCTTAAGCCGCCGTTCGTATTGGAGTTGGGCAATATGCCGTTTGCACAACAAGAGCAAATCATGAAACACCTGTTGCACGGCTTACCCAATCTGCGCGGTGTGGCATTGGACGCGCGCGGCAACGGCCAGTCAATCGCCGAAGCCATGCGCGACGAATTTGGCGCGGAGGTATGTGAGTCGGTCATGCTCTCGGAAAACTGGTACCGCACCCATACCGCGCCGTTCAAAGCCGCCCTTGAAGACGGCACGTTGGACGCAATCCCCAAAGACGAAGACATCCTGACCGACCTGCGTGCCTTCGAGCTGGTCAGAGGCGTGCCGCGCATCCCCGATGTACGCACCAAAGGTCAAGACGGCAAAAAACGCCACGGCGACGCGGCGATTGCCTTTGTCCTTGCCCATTACGCTAGCCGCGAGCTGAATACCGGCCCAATACGCGTAGCCAGCCGCCGAATCCGCCGAAAAAGCGCATTAACCAAAGGATATTGATATGAATGATAAAACCATTGAGAAAATTATTTTCACCCTGTGTTTACCCGTATTGGTGGCAATTACGCTTATTGCATCACTGCCTTTTACAGTATTGCTTGTAGCAAGATTTATAATTTTTCTAATGCTACTAGCTTCTTACCCTCTACTTCTGATACTGGCAAAAGTGCCGTCTGACCATTGGAATCCACACAGTCCTTTCAAGTTTATAAAAGATACGGCTCAATCATTGCCATATCTCTGGTGGAAAATATATGAATTGTGCTTACCTTTTTGATAGAAAGTTTTATTCATGCCCAAGCCCCACCTCAAACTCAAAACCAGTCAAGGCATCATGACCTTCAAGCCGCAGGATTTATCTGCCCATCTCGCCGTTTCCCGCCCGTTTTTCAGCGGTTTCAACGGCTGGCTGCCTAATCCAGACCCTGTTTTGCGCAAAATGGGTAGGCAAATCTCCATTTACCGCGAGCTGATGCGCGACCCGTTGGTCGGCTCGCTGGTGCGCCGCCGAAAAGCAGCTGTCGCCCGCCTCAAATGGCGGCTTGAGGGCGACGACACCCCTAAAAATGTTCGGGATTTTGTCGATAGCTGGCTGGCTGAAACCGATGTTTACCGCCTAATTAAAGACGTTTTAAATGCCGTTTTTTACGGCTACCAGCCCATCGAACTGATTTGGCGTACCGATTCTGCATGGCTGCCTGACAAAATCATCGCCAAGCCGCAAGAGTGGTTCGCCTTCAACGACGAAGGCGAGCTGCGTTACATCCAAAATGGGCTGACCGATACCGTTCCTCCGCCTTATAAGTTTCTTTGCCCGACACATGAGGCAGATTATCTAAACCCCTACGGTTTGGGCGATTTGGGCTTGGTTTTTTGGCTAGTCACCTTCAAACGCGGCGGCCTTAAATTCTGGATGCAGTTCACCGAAAAATACGGTGCGCCTTGGCTGATTGGTAAAGAACCGCGTTCCAATACCCCGCAGGATACCGACAAGCTGCTGGACGCGCTCGAAGCCCTGATCGGCAACAGCGTCGGCACCATTCCCAATGATTCCAGCGTCGAAATCCACGAGGCAAGCGGTAAGGCCTCATCTATTGATGCCTACGACAAGCTCATCCGTTATTGCCGCTCCGAAATCAGCATTGCGCTGCTCGGACAAGACCAAACCACCGAAAAAGACAGCACGCACGCCAGCGCGACCGCAGGCTTGGAAGTAACGGACGACATCCGCGACAGCGACAAACGAATCGTGGAGACAACATTCAATCAGTTGATAGAGTGGGTGGTAGAGATAAATTTCGGAGACGTTGCCCGTCCGAAATTCGTATTGTTTGAGAACGAGGAGAGTGGCACGAAAGAGCGTGCCGAACGGGATAAGATGATGGTGGATGCCGGTGCCAAGTTCACCAAGCAATACTGGCAGCGCACATACGGTTTGGAAGATGGGGATTTACTTGAGGGTGTTCAAGCAAGCCCGGAGGCAAAAGCTGCCGACTTTACCGAGGGCGATTTGACGGATGCAGGTTTGGTTATCGACGGACTCGCCCCTAACTCAGACCGTCTGAATACACAAGGCGACCTGCTGACTGCCGTCCTAGTGGCCGAATTAAGTCGTGGAGAAACTGCCGAAAATCTGCTCGATCGTCTGTCCGCCGCCTATCCGAATATGGACGATACCGCCTTGCAAAACGAGTTGGCGCGCCTGATTTTCCTTTCCGACTTGGTCGGCAGGATTGAAGTAGTACAGGAGCTTAAATCATGAACCCCGAAGATATTAAAGCCATCTTCGGCATGAAACCCGAAGCCGCCGTCGCCTATCTCAAGCAAAAAGGCATTGCCGTATCTTGGGACTGGCAGGATATGTTGGACGACGCGCACGCCACTGCCTTTACGGTGGCCAAAACCGCCAAAATGGATGTGCTCTCCGATATCTATTCCGCCGTCGTCGATGCCGCCGAACAAGGCCGGACGCTGGAAGAGTTCAGCCGAGAACTCGCCCCTGTTCTACAGCGCAAAGGCTGGTGGGGCAGGCAGGAAGTTCAAAATCCCGAAGGAGAAACCCAAAGCGTACAGCTCGGTAGCCCCCACCGCCTGAAAACCATCTATCTGACCAATATGCAGTCGGCCTACATGGCGGGCCGTTACGCCGAAATGATGGACTCCATCGACACGCACCCTTATTGGCAGTACGTCGCCATCAACGACAACCGCACTCGTGATACCCACCGTATGATGCACGGTCGCGTCTATGCCGCAGACGACCCCGTATGGAATACTTTGTACCCTCCTTTGGACTACCGCTGTCGCTGCCGTGTCAAACCGCTGTCCCGCAGTATGGGAGAAAACCGTGTCCTGCCCCGACCGAATCTTGAGTCCATCACCGTAGATATAGGCGCAAATCCCTATACCGGTGAGGAGCGTTACGCACAGCGCACCGGCATTCGCATCAACAACAAATTTATCGCCCCCAATGCGGGCTTCAACGCCAACCAAGGCAAGTCTATGCTGTCCCGTATGGCGAAAATTGCAGTGGATAAGGCTCAGGCAACCCATCCGGACATCGCCCGCATTGCCCTGAAAACGATGATGGGCAACGACAGATTCAAAAACGCCCTGTCCAACGCTTCGCTGACTTGGGTGCTTAAACTGTTAAAAGGCTGATTATGCTGGAAATCAAACTCGATGCTACCAAACTCGAACACGGTCTGAGTACGCTCCTTAAAAACGCCGCAAACACCCGCCCCATGATGCGCGGTATTGCAACTGAGTTGCTATCTATGACCGAAGAAAACTTCGAATCCGAAAGCTGGGGCGAGCAGCGGTGGAAACGAAGTCGGCGTGCCGCAGATGAGGGAGGCAAGACTCTGCAAAAAAGCGGGCAACTTGCCGCCAGCCTGACTACACAGGTTGGCAGCAACTATGCCCGAATCGGCAGCAACAAAAAATACGCCGCCATCCACCACCTCGGCGGACGAGCAGGGCGAGGGCACAAAACCAACCTTCCAGCACGCCCCTATCTCCCCATCAACGGCAACAACCAACTCCAACCCGGTGCCGAACGCCGAATCCTCGACATCGCCATCACCGCCCTCAAAAAAGGACTTTGACAACAAAAAACGGACGATAAAAATACCGTCCGTTTTTATTGCAATATTTGCAACTCCCTTGCATTTTTTTTCATCCCATAAAATCCCCCGTCATCCTCTCTCATCCCATTTTTCTCATCAACCCCTATATATTTATCTCATTAGGTTTCAATTTAGTCGTATTTTATTATTATCTTAATTCGTACTATAAGGGATTTTATACAGCTCTCTGAGAAAACTGCCTAAAGAGGGCAAAAAAGTTTTTGATTCTCGTCAATTGTAAGAAGTTGGGCTAATTATGCCGTCTGAAAGGAAATTAGGGGAATCGAATATGGGAAGGCTGCCGAATAAATTTAACTCGCTGTTTTATTGAATAGAATGATCCACATCATATATTTTTACTGTTAAGATTGTTGTAAGTTCAAGGTAGAAATAATAGTAACGCGTAAGTTAAGGCAGCCTTGAGCTGATAATAAGATACTAAAAATATTGTTTACAATTCTGACCAAAAATCTGAACCTGTCAGGAAGAAATAAGGTAAAATACACTTTGTTATCTTACCGTCTAATCACCATTTACCAAGGAAAAATGATGAGTACTTCATTGAGTTACCGCGATGCAGGTGTCGATATCGACGCAGGCGACCAACTGGTCGAAAACATCAAACCGTTTGCCAAACGCACCATGCGTCCGGAAGTATTGGGGGATTTGGGCGGTTTTGGCGCATTGGTCGAAATTGGCAAGAAATATAAAAATCCCGTATTGGTCAGCGGTACGGATGGAGTAGGAACCAAGCTCAAGCTTGCTTTTGATTGGGATAAGCATGATACGGTCGGCATTGACCTTGTCGCTATGAGTGTTAACGATATTTTGGTTCAAGGAGCAGAACCTCTGTTTTTCTTGGATTATTTTGCCTGCGGTAAATTGGATGTTCCGCGCGCGACCGATGTCATCAAAGGCATTGCACAAGGTTGCGAAGAATCCGGCTGCGCCCTGATTGGCGGGGAAACTGCTGAAATGCCGGGTATGTATCCCGTTGGCGAATACGATTTGGCTGGTTTTGCCGTCGGCGTGGTGGAAAAAGAAAATGTCATTACCGGCCGCAGTATCGGCGTAGGCGATGTGGTATTGGGTTTGGCTTCCAACGGTGCACATTCAAACGGCTATTCGCTCATCCGTAAAATTATTGAGCGGGAAAATCCTGATTTGGATGCTGATTTTGATAATGGGAAAAGCTTGAGGGAGGCAGTTATTGCACCGACCCGTCTGTATGTGAAACCGATTCTTGCCGCTTTGGAAAAATTTATCATTAAAGGCATGGCACACATTACCGGCGGCGGTATTACTGAAAACGTACCGCGCGTGTTGCCTGAAGACACGGTTGCCCAAATTGATGCCAAATCGTGGGAATTGCCTAAACTCTTCCAATGGCTTCAAAAGGCGGGCAATGTGGAAACTCAAGAAATGTACCGAACCTTCAACTGCGGTATCGGCATGGTCGTTATTGTTGCTGCCGAAGATGCTGATGCGGTTCAGGGTCTTTTGGGTGAACAAGGTGAAACAGTTTACCGTTTGGGTTTGATTCGCGAGCGTCATGGGGATGAACATCAAACTCAGGTTGCCTGATTGATCCTATAGCGAAATGCCGTCTCAAACATGGGTTTGGACGGCATTTTTATATTGGTTGATATAAGGCTGGGCTGCACACGCTTAAAGCGGATGTAAGCCAATTGTATATTTGCGGGATTCGGCAGGAAACATTTTTCCCTGCATTAGTATTTCCACTTTTTATTATGCCGTCTGAAAATATCATGATGATACGTTTTCAGACGACATAGCTGATATTGAAGTATCAATTGCAGTATCAGATAGGAGCAAGTAGAAAACACTAAACCGAACAATATTGCTGTTATGCCAAGCGTACTTATGGGGGCGTAAGCTTACAGCTTGGTCTGTTATCCGAATGACCGTACGGGGATTAAAACCCCTAATATGCCGTCTGAACCCGCCTTACTCCAATACAGGCTGGGGGACATTATGATGGATAGCATAAACGGCGGCTTGAACCCGGCTGCTGAGGTTGAGTTTGCGGAGCAGGTTTTGAACGTGAACTTTAACGGTGGATTCAGCAAGGTTGAGGTGGCGTGCAATGATTTTATTGCTGTGTCCTGCTGCAAGGTAACCTAGGATTTCCATCTCTCGGGGGGTAAGGGAGGAAAGTGTCTGAGTTCCTTGTGCGGGTTGAGGGGAAATCAGGCTGCGGACGAGTTTGGCAGTCATCTCGGGAGAGAATACATTATCGCCGTCGGCAGCTTTGCGTATGCTTTCGAGCAAGAAATCGGCGTTAATATTTTTCAACAGATAGCCGCGGGCACCGATACGCATGCATTCGGTAAGGTCGTCGCTGTCTTCGGAAACGGTCAGCATAATCACTGCCTGTTGCGGATTGATGCTAATAATTTGGGAGAGTGCTTCGCGTCCGTTCATACCGGGCATATCAAGGTCAAGCAAGACGACATCGGGTTGAAGCTGGCTGATCATTTTAATGCCGGAAAGTCCGTCGGAAGCTTCGCCGATGACCTCAAAATCATGTTGGCGCAACAAAAGTGCCTTGATGCCGCTGCGGAAAAGGGTATGGTCGTCTATCAGAATAATTTTAATGGTCATTTCAAGCTTTCTTCAGATGCACCCGTCAATGAGACGGTGGTTCCTTGTTGGGGTTGGGAATAGATTTTCAATACGGCACGGATACGTTTGGCACGCTCCTGCATGATATGTAGTCCGACATGGCTGCCCGAAGGTTCTCCAATGTTTTCCGTGTCGAAACCCTGTCCGTTGTCTTGAATGGTCATTGTAAAACTTCCATCCTGTTTGACCAGCCTGAATTTGACATGGGTGGCGCGGGCGTGTTTTCGGATATTGGAAAGGCTTTCTTGCAGGATAAAAATCATTTGGAGCTGCTCTTCCTGAGGAGGCAGGAACAAACCGTTTTCCCAGGCGGTTTCGACCGTTATCCCGGTTTGTTGTGTAAAGCGGGCGAATAGGTCGGCAACGGCTTCGGGAAATTCTTTATTACTGATTTTGGTACGGAAGTTGAGCAGCAGTTCGCGGACGTCTTCATAACATTCTTGTACGCCTGTTTTGATAAAGCTAATGTTTTCCGTAGCTTCTTCTTTTTTTCCTTCGGCAAAGGCACTCTCCAACATCTGTACCTGCAGGTTTAGGAACGTTAATGCTTGTGCGATGCTGTCATGTAATCCTTGCGCAATCAGGTTGCGTTCCTGCAATACCGCAAGCAGGCGTTTTTCTTCTTCCTGTTTCGCCCCGGCGAGCGATACGCCCAATTGCCTGCCTAGTGTTTGAAGCAGGATGCGGTCGTCTTCATCAAGAGAAATGCCGCTTGGAAAGCTGAGCGACAGTCTGCCCAATGTTTCGTTCTGGTACTCAATGGGGAAGGTTTCCTCATAGTATTTCCCCAAATCCGAAGCTGCTGTGCCGCAATCCGCATGATGAATGGAGACATAAACATCGGATCCGCCGTCCAAACAAACTCTGCCGGAATCTGCTCCTACGGCGGGCAGGATGCGGTTTAGAAAATGTTCCGCAGCCTGTTGAGGTATGTAGGATTGGTGCAGGTCCCGCGTAGTTTGGTACAGCAGGGTCAGGTTTTGATTTTGTTTTTCGAGACTGCGTGTCTGCTCGGCGACTTGTCCTTCCAAATCATCATATAAAATTTTCAGCCTGCCGCCCATTTGATTGAAACAACGCCCGACCTGTTTGAATTCCGGCGTACCGCCTTCGGGAATGGGAATATCGAAACACCTCCGTCCGATGCGTTCCGCACCTTCCCTTAACGCCTGCAGCGGCCGGATAACCCAAATCTGATGCCAAAACAGCATCAGTACAGACGACACCAGCGTCATCAACATAATTGCCCATTGAAACCGCCTGAGCCACCATGTGTTTTTTTCGTTGGCATTTTCCAATGCCTGCAAAAATAGTTCGATGTTTCCGGCAAAGCGGTAGAGATCGACCTGAGTCGGTCGCCGGTAGGACTGGAGCGGGGGGAGGATGTGTGCCTGCCAATCTATAATCAGCATGGATTGTATCAAATCATAAGCAAGAGGGGTGTCCGAAGGAATCAGCGGATGGATTGCATCGCTTTGCGAAATACGCTTCAGGCTTTTTTCAAATTCGGCAACCTGATTGTCTATTTGGGAGCGGGGAGATCCTTCGCCGGCCATATAGGCCAGACGGTATGCCTGCATCCTCAAGTTTCCGGCTTCTTCAATGACTGAGGCGGCATTTTCCAGGCGTAAAGAGAGCATCAACGTTAACACGACGGACAATGCCGCCAATCCGACCCATAAACCGGTCAGAAGTTTCAGGCGTAGAGAAAGGCTGATGCCGTCTGAAAATCGGGATGACAGTATCATACTTTGAGAAAATTATTTTAAAATAATGTCAACAATATCATTCTTTCGGATTAGAGACAACTGCTCAGAAAGAATTGGTTAAGAAAAACTTAATCGTCATCGCTTCCAGTGTTAAATCAGGTTATGATAAAATTCAAATAATATGAATTTATTAAATGTCTATATCAGACTTATTCTAAAAATATTGGGAACAACAAGCTGTAATCATGAAAACCTTCAATTTTTCCAAAAGGACGCTAGCGGTAAAAACTTTTGCACTGATATTGGCAGGCGGTCAGGCAAGCCGCATGGGGGGAGAAGACAAAGGGCTCGTACTTTTGGATGGCAAAGCGTTGATTGACCATGTTATCGACAAAATCAGGCCCCAAGTCAGCCATATCGCCATCAGCACCAACCGGAATTTGGAAGAATATGCTCGAAGGAGCCCGCATATTTTTCCGGACGCACGGCAGTGGCAGCATTTCGGCCCGCTTTCGGCTTTGTGTACTGCTGCGAACGATTTACAGCTGGCAACGGCCGACTGGCTTCTAGTTGTGCCGTGCGATATGCCGTATCTTCCGGATGATTTGGTGGCAAGGTTTGAAACCGTATCAAAGCGTACGCCGTTATGTAATGCATTTTATGTGGAAACACCGGTAACCATGCATTACAACATCATGTACATCCGCCCGCAGATTCTTCAAAGCGCGATTCCTTATTTATTTTCAGGGATGAAGACACTTAGAAGCTGGTTGCAGCAACAAAGGGCGCGCTCGGTGAAATTTGAAGTCAACGAGCATTTCATCGATTTAAACACGCATACGGATTTGCATCCTCAGTAAATAATAGTAATTCTTATTTTTATTCTTATAAAAACATGAAATAATCGCATAAGTCGATTTTATGTGGTTTTGTCATGCGTTACCATTTTCCAATTTCCATCGATATGTACGATTTCTTGTCTGCCGGACGGTTTGATTATCTGGAAATCGGGCAGACTGCGGAAATGATATTGCAAATGTTTCCAGCACCTGAGTGTGTACCCGAAGGGCTGCTGGTAAAAAAAGGCTGGAATATTTGGCTTTACGGCAACATCGAACTGCATTTCTCCGACGACCGTTTGGTACAGATACGCGCAGACTTCGATTCTGAATCGGGTTTGCAGGGAGGGAGGTGGTTGAGCCTGAATACGTGGTTTTTAAACCGGCAGGAAAAATCTGATTTTCATTCCGTAATCGAGAAGCTGATAGGGCGGGGTATCGACTTTATCAAATTGGATACGCCCACCGGCTTGGTTTTGCGTCTGCAAAGCGGAGTGGAACTACTGTTTGAAAAATATGGTAAGCAACGCCTAGCCGCATTAAGCAAAGGCAAAACCGTACTACCCGACTGGGTATGTGCCATGGCTTAGGGCAAATAAGAAACCGATGCCGTCTGAAACTCTTTCAGACGGCATTTTGTTTGGGGAAGTGTTACAATTTCAGCCCTTGGAATTGATATAGGAAAATCGGAATATGTTTACCGGCATTGTTCAAGGCTTAGGCAAACTGATAAAAGTCCACCGTCCGTCGTCGGCATTTCACACTTATATTGTCGAGCTTCCGCAAGAGGCGGCAGAAAACCTGCAGCGCGGCGCATCAGTTGCCAATAACGGCTGCTGCCTGACCATTACCGAAATCGAAGGAAACCGCGTCAGCTTCGATTTGATGGCGGAGACATTGGCAAAAACCAATTTGGGACTACTGAAAGAAGGCGATTGCGTCAACATTGAGCGGGCGGCGCGTTTCGGCGACGAAATCGGCGGACACCTCATGAGTGGGCATATCATGACAACCGTGCGTATTGTCGAAATCGAACAGGACGGGTTTAACCGTACGGTTTGGTTCGAGCTCCCGACCGCACTCAGTCCTTATATTCTGACCAAAGGATTTGTCGGTTTGGACGGTTGCAGCCTGACCGTGGGAGAAGTCGGAAAGACGCGTTTTTGCGTACATCTGATTCCGGAAACCTTGGAGCGGACGCTTTTCGGCAGCAGAGAAACCGGCGACCAAGTCAATATTGAAATCGATCCGAACACACAGGCAACCGTCGACACGGTCGAACGCCTGATGGCACAAAGATATGCTGAAAAATGAGGCAGGTATGGAATTAAACGAATTTCTTGACAAAGCCTATTCCGTTTTACGGCGTTTGGATGCCGTACTTCCGCCGGAACCCGAAAGTACGGATTGGAATGCTTTGGCATTCCGTTGGCAGAGTGCGGGTAAAAAAGGGGTTTTGGAGCACTTGCCCGCCCCTCATGTTTTCCCTTTGGCAAGGCTGGCAGGAGTTGGCCGGCAGACCGATTTGCTGGTACGCAATACCGAACAATTCATTGCCGGCAGACCTGCAAACAACGTATTGATGAGCGGTGCACGAGGAACAGGCAAGTCATCACTCGTCAAAGCATTGCTGCACGAATACGCGGATAAGGGGTTACGCCTGATCGAGGTCGATAAAAGCGATTTGGTCAGCCTGCCTTACCTGTTGACGCTTTTAAAAGAGCGTCCGGAAAAGTTTATCGTATTTTGCGATGATTTGTCGTTTGAAAGCGGTGATGAAACATATAAGGCATTGAAAACCGCGTTAGACGGCGGTTTGTCGCAGCGTTGCGCCAACGTCTTAGTTTATGCGACCTCCAACAGACGGCATCTGATGCCGGAGTACTTGGACGAGAATGCCGGTACGACGGGGATGCGGGGGGAAATCCATCAGAAAGAAGCGGTAGAAGAAAAAGTATCCCTATCGGACCGTTTCGGGTTGTGGCTCAGTTTTTATCCGTTCGATCAAAACGATTATCTGGCAGCAGTGCAAAATTGGCTGGAAGATTTTGGCGTGCCGTATGATGAAACCGCAAGGATTTCGGCATTGCAGTGGGCGCAGATGAGGGGCAACCGCTCGGGACGTTCTGCCTGGCAGTTTGCATGCGACTGGGCGGGCAGGCTGCCGGAACAACGGGTGCTGTAAGTTTTTTTAGGAATTATTTGAGACAGGAGGACAGCCACAGCTGCTGCTGTTTAGGTGTCAGGATATGGAAGAAGCGGTGTTGGATTTCCAATTCGTCCACCGCAAAATCTATGCTGGACAAATAGCGGTTTTCGACATAATCGCGTGCGTCTCCCCGATTAAACGAATACGAAGAGATGATCCCGACAATGACTTGACGGCGGCTGAGTTCCGAGCGGGTTCTTTTTATGCGTGCCTTGTCATTTGCAAGCTTGAAGGCGGCACGGATTTTACGCAATTCATTGTGCTGCTCCGGAGTGAGCCCGAGCCGGCGTATATCGCAGTTCGGTTGAAAATCGTTCAGAGAAATATAGGACGGTGCAGCATGGGAAATCTGGCAGGAAAGCAAGGCTATCCCTAGAAAAGAGGCAACGGGTTTGACAAAACGGCTGGTATCAGGCAGTGGCACGGCTTTTTCTCTTGTTGGAAATTTTAGGAAATATACTAGATTGACGTGTGAAAGATGGTATTATCGCGGTTAACTTTTGTAATAATGCCGTCTGCAGCGTGTTTTCAGGCAGCCATAACGGTGGAATAAATCCCTAAAAGGATAGTGAAGGAAAAAACATGACTACTTACCGTATCGCCCCCAGTATTTTGTCGGCTGATTTTGCACGCCTCGGGGAAGAGGTTGCGAATGTTATTTCGGCAGGTGCGGATTTGATTCATTTTGACGTGATGGACAACCATTATGTACCGAACCTGACCTTCGGCCCTATGGTTTGCGCGGCATTAAAACCGTATGCGTGTGTGCCGATTGATGTGCATTTGATGGTCGAACCTGTGGATGACCTGATCCAATCGTTTGCCAAAGCAGGGGCATCAATCATTACTTTCCACCCTGAGGCAAGCCGGCATATCGACCGCAGTTTGAGCCTGATTCGTGATATGGGCTGTCAGGCCGGGCTGGTGTTGAATCCGGCAACGCCCGTATATCTGTTGGAAAACGTACTGGACAGGCTGGACATGGTATTACTGATGTCGGTCAACCCCGGATTCGGCGGACAAAGCTTCATCCCGCACACCCTTGAAAAAATCCGTCAAGTGCGGGCGATGCTGGATCGGTACGAAGCACAAAGCGGGCGGCACATCGCCATCGAAGTGGACGGCGGCATCAAAACCGACAATATTGCCGCCGTTGCGGCGGCGGGCGCAGATACTTTTGTGGCAGGTTCGGCAATTTTTGGCAAACCGGACTATAAGGCGGTGATTGATGCTATGAGGGTTGAATTGGCAAAAGCGGCAAATTGAATCTTGCGCCAATGATTGAAATGGATTGAAATAGAAATGCCGTCTGAAACTTAACTTTGTTTCAGACGGCATTGCGTTATTTTTCGACCGGCAGTCCGAAATGAAGATAGGCGCGTTCGGTAGCCACTCTGCCGCGCGGTGTGCGTTGCAGGAAGCCTTGTTGGATAAGGTAGGGTTCGATAACGTCTTCGATGGTGTCCGTGGATTCGCCGATGGCGGCAGCAACGTTGTCAAGACCGACGGGGCCGCCGCTGAATTTGTGCAGGATGGCTTCTAGGAATTTTCTGTCCATAACGTCCAAACCTTGCGCGTCCACATCCAGCATGCTTAAAGCGGCATCGGCGACGGCGGTATCGATTACGCCGTTGTTTTTCACATCGGCAAAATCGCGGACGCGGCGCAGCAGGCGGTTGGCGATGCGGGGTGTGCCGCGGCTTCGTTTGGCGACTTCCATCGCGCCTTCTTCGCCCATCTTGAGTTGCAGTAATTGTGCGGAACGGCTGACGATGGTGGCAAGGTCTTGATTTTGATAAAACTCCAAACGGGCAACGATGCCGAAACGGTCGCGCAGAGGGTTGGTCAGCATACCTGCGCGGGTGGTCGCGCCGACGAGCGTGAAGGGCGGAAGGTCGATTTTGACGGAACGTGCGGCAGGGCCTTCGCCTATCATGATGTCGAGCTGGTAGTCTTCGAGCGCGGGGTAGAGGATTTCCTCGACGACGGGGCTGAGGCGGTGGATTTCGTCGATAAACAGTACGTCGTGCGGCTCAAGGTTGGTCAGAAGAGCGGCAAGGTCGCCGGCGCGTTCGAGGACGGGGCCGCTGGTTTGTCGCAGGTTGACGCCCAGCTCTTTGGCGATGATGTGCGCCAGTGTGGTTTTGCCCAGTCCGGGCGGACCGAAGAGCAGGGTGTGGTCTAGGGCTTCTCCGCGTTTTTTGGCGGCTTGGATGAAGATGGCGAGCTGTTCTTTGGCTTTGTCTTGCCCGATATAGTCGTCCAGCGTTTTAGGACGCAGGGCGCGTTCGAGCAACTCTTCTTGTGAGGAGATGCTTTGGGCGGTGATGATGCGCTGGGGCTGGGCAGCGGTTAGGTTGTCGGTTTGCAGCATGGGTTTTCCGGTGGGTTCGGAGCCGTCTGAAAAGCGGTTTGCCGGTTTCAGACGGCCTTTTTGAAAGAGGGTCAGCCGCGGGTTTCGCGCCAAACGAGGTAATCGCGCAGTGGCGGCATGGGCGGGTTGATGCAGTGGGGGCAGATGCCTGTGGTGTCTTCGTCATCGCTGTCGATGTGATAGGCGTTGGGGTCGAAGCGGACTTGCTGCATTACCGCCTGAGCCAATGCCTGCGCTTGAACGACGTCGAAGGTGAATTTTTCGAGGATTTCGTTCAATAGGCGGATTTCGCCATCGCTAAATTCCGAGCTGTGTTTGAGAATGAGGCGTTGGTAATCTTCGTTATTGATTTTAGATAATAAATCGGTTTGTAGGGTCATGATTTTATGTTGGGAACGGAATGGCTGAAGAGTGAATTATAGCGGATATGGCGGCGGCTGTTGCAAAGCTTGGATTGGGTATCGTCCTCAAAATTCCCAAAGTAGCCATATTGTGCGTTTTAATGTTTTTCTGTCTTTTCTTGCTCCGTCCGAAACGCTTTTTGCAATGGGGTAATTTCTGTCAGCCGCGCCCGATCGATTTCTTCGGCGATAAGGTGCGCTTTTCCCTGCGCGCGGCATTCAGCGGCGATTTTGCCCGAATCTGCCTGATTGGCGGCTTCGAGCAGGGCGAGCCAGTGCGTGAGTTGCGGGTAGGGCGTGTGTTCGCGGTTCAGGCGGACTTGCGTATCGGCAATGCAGACGTTTAAGGCGGCGGCGAAGCGTTCGGGGCGCCTGAAAGCGTCAGTTTTTTTCAAAACGTTCAGAATGGTTTGGCTTTTAAGCTGTCCGACTTGGTGGAAAATAATGTGCCAACGGCAGACCAGTTCGGCAAGCTCGGCGCAATGTTTCGGCGCACGCAGCCGCTGATTGACTTCGCGTACGGGTTCGACGCCGGCGAGGTCGTGTCCGTGGTGGCGCGGCAGGATGTCGGACGGTGTTTTGGCTTTGCCCAAATCGTGCAGCAGGGCGGCATAGCGCTCGGGTAACGTCAGACCCATATCGGCAGCACGTTGTAGCGTCATCAGGGTATGGATGCTGCTGTCGATTTCGGGATGATAGTCGGCGCGTTGCGGCACGCCGAAGAGGGCATCGACTTCGGGTAGCAAGACTTTGAGTGCTCCGCATTCGCGCAACACTTCAATCATCCTGCGGGGATTTTTTTCCATCAAACCTTTCGCCAATTCCTGCCAGACGCGTTCGGCAACTAAAGCGTCCGCTTCGCCGTTTTCGACCATTTTCCGCATCAGCTTCATGGTTTCTTCGGCGATTTCAAATCCGTAGCGCGCGGCAAAGCGGGCAGTACGCAGGATGCGGACGGGGTCTTCGTCAAAGGCGGGGGAGACGTGGCGCAAAATGCCTGCTGTCAAATCCTGTTGTCCGCCGAAAGGGTCGATGATGAGGCCGTCTGAATCCTGCGCCATTGCGTTGATGGTCAGGTCGCGGCGCATCAAGTCCTGCTCCAGCGTAACGTCTTTGTCGGCGTGGAAACTGAAACCGGCATAACCCTTGGCGGTTTTGCGCTCGGTACGGGCGAGGGCGTATTCTTCGTGGGTTTTAGGATGGAGGAATACGGGAAAATCTTTGCCGACCGGCTGGAAACCTTGCGCCAGCATGGTTTGTGCGTCTGCGCCGACGACCACCCAATCGCGGTCTTTGACGGGCAAGCCCAAAAGATAATCGCGGACGGCACCGCCGACGAGGTAAGTCTGCATATGCTTCCTATTTTAAAGTTATCAATAATGCCGTCTGAAGAGGCTTCAGACGGCATTGTTTCAACCGGAGGGTATTTTGTGCGTTTATGCTACGCCTTTCTTCTCCAAGTAACTTTCGTAATCGCCCAAGTAATGTTCATATCCGCCTTTACCGTCCAATTCGATGATTTGGGTAGCCAATGAAGATACAAACTGACGGTCGTGCGAGACGAAAATCAGCGTGCCGTTGTATTTTTCCAGCGCCATGTTCAAGGATTCGATACTTTCCATGTCCATGTGGTTGGTCGGTTCGTCCATGACCAAGACATTGGGTTTCAACAGCAACAGTTTGCCGTAAAGCATACGGCCTTTTTCACCACCGGAGAGAACCTTCACTTTTTTCACGACATCGTTGCTGCCGAAGAGCAAGCGGCCCAAAGTGCCGCGGATGACTTGTTCGTCATCGCCTTCCTGACCCCATTGGCGCATCCATTCGCTCAGGTCCATATCGACGTCGAAGTCGTTTTCATGGTCTTGCGGGTAGTAGCCGACGCTGGCTTTTTCTGCCCATTTGATGGTGCCTTCGTCCGGTAACAGGCCGTCTGAATATTCGGGGTTGTACGCGCCGGACAAGAGTTTCAGCAAGGTAGATTTACCTGCGCCGTTCGGGCCGATAATGGCAAGGCGTTGGCCTGCTTCAAGGATGAAGTTCAGGTTCTTAAACAACTGGGTTTCAAAACGTTTGGCCAGTTTTTCAACTTCCACAGCCTGACGGTGCAACTTGGCTTTTTCATCGGCTTCAAAACGGATATACGGATTTTGACGGGTAGAAGGTTTGACTTCGACCATCTCCGATTTGATTTTGTCGGCCTGTTTCAGACGACTTGTTGCCTGACGGGCTTTGGATTTGTTGGCAGAGAAGCGGGCGACAAACTCTTGCAGCTCTTGCAGTTTCTCTTTGGCTTTGGCGTTGTCTTTCAGGGCGCGTTCGCGCGATTGGGCGGAAGCGAGCATGTAATCGTCGTAGTTGCCCGGGTAGATGGTGATGGTGTTGTAGTCCAAATCCGCCATGTGGGTGCAGACTTCGTTCAAGAAGTGGCGGTCGTGGCTGATGATGATCATGGTGGAGTCGTATTGGTTCAACACGCCTTCCAGCCAACGGATGGTGTTGATGTCCAAGTTGTTGGTCGGCTCGTCAAGCAACAATACATCAGGTTTGGAAAACAGGGCTTGTGCCAGCAATACGCGCAGCTTGAAGCCCGGGGCGACTTCCGCCATGGTCGCATTGTGCAAATCTTCGGAAATGCCCACGCCGCTCAACAATTCGGCAGCGCGCGCTTCGGCGGTGTAGCCGTCGTATTCGGCGAACTTGGCTTCCAGTTCGGCGGCTTTCATGTAGTCGTCTTCGGTGGCTTCGGGGTTGGCGTAAATTGCATCACGCTCGGTCATCGCCGCCCACATTTCGGTATGGCCCATCATCACCACGTCCAGCACGCGCATATCTTCGTAGGCAAACTGGTCTTGACGTAATTTACCCAAACGCACGCCGTTTTCAATTGCAACTTCACCGGCGGTCTGTTCCAAATCGCCGCCGAGGATTTTCATGAAGGTGGATTTGCCCGAACCGTTCGCGCCGATCAAGCCGTAGCGGTTGCCTTCGCCGAATTTTACGGATACGTTTTCAAACAGCGGCTTCGCGCCGAACTGCATGGTAATGCCGTTGGTAGAAATCATTATTGGTAAAACCTTATATTGAACAATAGATTAAATTTGTTGAATTTTCAGATTGTAACATAATCCCCTTGCCGTCTGAAACAGACGGGCAAATTTTCAGACACTTATAGTAAAATATCCGTTTTATTATTTCAGGCAAAAGGTTTCCAAATGATAGTCCTTCACGGCATCCCAAATTGCGATACGGTCAAAAAAGCCAAAAGCCGGCTTGCCGAATATGGTATGGAATTTGAATTTCGGGATTTTAAAAAACAGGCGCCTTCCGAAGCGGAAATCCGCCTGTGGCTGGAGCAGGTGCCTTTGGAGATACTGCTCAACAAACGGGGAACCACATGGCGCAAACTTGATGCACTGATGCAGGAGGAGGCCCTGTCCTCAAAGGAAGGTGCGGTCAGGATAATGTCCGAAATGCCCAGCCTTATCAAACGTCCCGTACTGGAATACGGCGAAAAGGTTCATGTCGGCTTCAGCGATGAATCTTATCGAGAGATATTCAAACGTTAATTAAGCCTTCGTGCAGGCGCGTATAAAAACCGTTACAATACGGAATCTATATTTCCCAACCCCATTCCATATTCCGATCTGAAAATATGTTCCATTCCATCGAAAAATACAGAACACCCGCCCAAGTCTTATTAGGCCTGATTGCATTAACTTTTGTCGGCTTCGGCGTCAGCACGGTTTCGCACCCCGGTTCCGATTACATCGTCCAAGTCGGGGACGAAAAAATCAGCGATCATTCGATTAATACCGCCATGCAAAACGAACAGGCGGACGGCGGCAGCCCGTCACGCGATGCCGTATTCCAATCCCTGCTGCAACGCGCCTATCTGAAACAAGGTGCAAAACTGATGGGTATTTCCGTTTCCCAGGAACAAATCAAACAGATTATTGTAGACGATCCTAATTTTCACGATGCAGGCGGGAAATTCAGCCATGCCCTTTTGAGCCAGTACCTTTCGCAACGCCATATGTCGGAAGACCAGTTCGTCGAGGAAATCCGTGACCAATTCGCATTGCAGAATTTGGTAAACCTTGTTCAAAACGGTGTCTTGGTCAGCGATGCCCAGGCGGAGCAACTGGTCAAACTGACCCAGGTCAACCGTACCATCCGTTCGCATACTTTTAACCCCGACGAATTCATCGGACAAGTAAAAGCAGCCGATGCGGATTTACAGAAATTTTATAATGCAAACAAAAAAGACTACCTGCTTCCCCAAGCGGTCAAATTGGAATATGTCGCATTGAATCTGAAAGACTTTGCAGACAAACAGACCGTCAGCGAAACAGAAGTGAAAAATGCGTATGAAGAACGTATGGCACGTCTGCCCGCAGAAGGGGAAAAACCTTCTTTCGAAAAGGAAAAAGCCGCTGTCGAGAATGAGTTGAAAATGAAAAAAGCGGTTGCCGACTTCAATAAGGCGAAAGAAAAACTGGGCGATGATGCTTTCAATCATCCTTCTTCGCTTGCCGATGCAGCCAAAAACAGCGGTTTGAAGGTAGAAACCCAAGAAACATGGTTAAGCAGGCAGGATGCCCAAATGTCCGGACTGCCCGAAAATGTAATCAGCGCCATATTCAGTGATGACGTATTGAAGAAAAAACACAATTCCGAAGTATTGTCTATCAATAATGAAACCGCATGGGTCGTCCGCGCTAAAGAAGTACGCGAAGAAAAAACCTTACCGTTTGAAGAAGCTAAAGACGCGGTGCGTCAGGCTTATATCCGTACCGAAGCCGTCAAACTTGCCGAAGAAAGGGCAAAAGAAGTACTCGCCCAGCTGAACGGCGGTAAGGCCGCCGATGTAAAATGGTCTGAAGTATCCGTATTGGGGGCGCAGCAGGCAAGGCAGTCCATGCCGCCCGAATCTTATACGGAACTGCTGAAAGCAAAACCGGCAAACGGTAAACCGGCCTATGTCAGACTTACCGGCCTGCCGGCTCCCGTGATTGTCGAAGTACAGGCTGTAACCCCGCCGGATGATATCGCCAACAGGCTGCCTTCTGCAAAACAGGCTTTGGCGCAGCAACAGTCGGCCAATACTTTCGACTTGCTGATACGTTATTTCAACGGCAAAATCAAACAGACCAAAGGTGCTCAGTCTGTTGGCGGAAATGACGGTCAGTAATTTCCGGTTTTCTATATTCGATATAACGGTCGGAATATTCCGACCGTTTTCCCATGTGTCGAGGTATGATGAATCCTAAAAAGCAAGATGCCTTCCAAAGGCTGATCGGTGCGCTTAAAGTTTTGCCCAACGTCGGACCGAAATCGGCACAACGGATAGCATATCACCTGCTTCAGCACAAGCGTAAGGAGGCTGAAGAACTAGTAGACGCCTTACAGACGGCATTAAGGCAGGTTGACCATTGCTCGATGTGCAATACATTTTGCGAAGGCGGATTATGCAGTATCTGTGCAGATCCATCACGCGATGTGCGGAAGCTGATGATTGTGCATATGCCTGCCGACGTATCCAATATGGAAGCGGCAAACTGTCATGACGGGCTTTACTTTGTTTTGATGGGGCAAATCAATACGGCACTGGGCATGGACGTATCGGCCATCGCATTGGATAAGCTCGCCGAACGGCTGAAAAAAGAAGAAATCGAAGAAATCATTATTGCGACAGCCTTTACCGCGGAAGGTAACGCCACGGCATTTGTATTGTCGGAGTTTTTCAAAAATTTACCTTATAAAATCAGCAGGTTGTCCCAAGGTATTCCTTTGGGCGGCGAATTGGAATATGTCGATGCGGGTACGCTGGCGCAGGCGGTGTACGAACGGCGGCTGATTAAAGAAGGCGAGTTATAACCGGTACCAATGAAAATGCCGTCTGAACTTTCAGACGGCATTTTTTATCGGCTCGGTTTATTTACAGCTCACCCCTTGGATCTGCAAGGCACCGCCGTTGCCAACCTTAAAGGAGCACTGTGTCGCGCTGCTGCCGGAAACGGTAATGCTGCCGCTGCCGCCGTTTAAGCTGACGGGTTCTTTAACACCCATGCCCACGGCAGTTGCCGCCAGCTTTTGCACGTCTGCTTCGGAATAAGACGTATTGTTGGCATCAATTTTGATTTCTTTGGCATAGGCTGTTGCAGCGGCAAATACGCTGATAGCAGCCAAAGCGGAGATTTTCCTGATATTCATTGTTTTCCTTCAAGAAAAGGTTTTATTTCAAGGGAAGGATAGGGCAGTTCTAAGCATTGTGCAAGTGTTCTGCACGGTTTTACAGAATTTGCCAAAGACCGCACTTTCGTTTTCACAAGCTGACATTCGGACGCTGCCGGGGTTTTACGGTACAATAAACTTTCATTTGCAGACATTTTAAGGTAGCAGTCATGTTTTCTTTAGAGGCTTGGATAGGCTTGAGGTATCTCAGGGCGAAAAAGCGCAACGGCTTTATGTCGTTTATTACGATGGTTTCGATTGCCGGAATCGCCTTGGGCGTAACTGCGTTGATTGTTGTCTTGTCGGTCATGAACGGCTTTCAGAAAGAAATACGCGGGCAGCTCCTGAATGTCGCGCCGCATGCCGAAATCGGCTATATCGACAATACGGATACGGATTGGCGCAATCTGCGCAAGTTTACTGAAAATCAGAAAGGCATCTTGGCGACTGCCCCCTATGTTTCCGATCAGGCGCTGCTGGCCAATGCGGGGGAAGTCAGGGGTGTTCAGATACGAGGGATTCTGCCGTCTGAAGAGCGCAAAGTCGTCGAATACGGCGACAAGATGCCTTCAGGCAAATTCGAAGATCTGATTCCGGGTCAGTTTGACATTATCCTCGGTGTCGGTTTGGCCGAGGCACTGGGCGTCGAAGTCGGCAATAAAGTTACCGTCATTACACCGGAAGGCAATGTTACGCCCGCCGGAGTCGTACCGAGGTTGAAACAGTTTAACGTGGTCGGGCTGGTTAAAACAGGTGTTTACGAAGTTGACAATTCATTGGCAATGACGCATATCCAAGATGCGCGCGTACTGTACCGTTTGGATAAGGAGGTTGCAGGATTGCGGCTGAAACTCGCCGACCCGCAAAATGCCCCCGCATTGACGGCAAAGCTGATTCCTGAGGCTCAAAGGGACACGGTCTGGGTACGTGATTGGACGTTCAGCAACCGAAGCTATTTTGAGGCAGTCGAGTTGGAAAAACGGATGATGTTCATCATCCTGACGCTGATTATCGCCGTAGCGGCGTTTAACCTTGTCTCTTCGTTGGTGATGGCGGTTACGGAGAAGCAGGCGGACATCGCCATTTTGCGCACTTTGGGTCTTTCACCCTCGGGCGTAATGAAGATTTTTATGGTTCAGGGCGCATTTTCCGGATTTTTCGGTACGCTGATAGGAGTAGTCTGCGGCGTGTTGTTGGGCTGGAATGTGGGAAGGATTGTTGCATTTTTTGAACGTTTGTTCGGTGTCCACCTCATCAATTCTCAGATTTATTTTATCGACTACCTGCCCAGCGATGTCGATATGGGCGATGTCGCTCTGATTGCCTGCATTTCCCTGGGTTTGTCTTTCGTAGCGACGCTGTACCCTAGCCGTCGTGCATCTAAAACCCAACCAGCGGAGGCATTGCGTTATGAGTGATTTGATTTTGAAATGCGAAGGCGTGGGCAAACGCTACCGTGACGGCAGTTTGGATGTTCAGGTGCTGCGCGGTCTGGATTTGGAAATACATGCCGGGGAAAGTACCGGAATCATCGGTTCTTCGGGCAGTGGCAAATCGACCCTGCTGCATATTTTGGGCGGTCTGGATATGCCGTCTGAAGGCAGGGTGCTGCTGATGAATGAGGATTTGCGTACATTAAGCCAGCGGCAACTGGGCAACTTACGCAACCGTTACCTTGGGTTTGTGTATCAGTTCCACCACCTTCTGCCGGAGTTTTCTGCACTGGAAAATGTGATGATGCCTTTGCTGATTGGCAAAAAAAACCGTGAAGAAGCTGCGGAGGCGGCGATGTCGATGCTCGAGAAGGTCGGACTGAAGCACCGTTCGGCGCACCGCGCGGGCGAACTTTCAGGCGGTGAGCGGCAGCGTGCCGCCATTGCACGCGCCCTGGTTACCCAACCCAAATGCCTGCTTGCCGACGAACCGACCGGCAATCTCGACCGTGCGAACGCCAGGAATGTTTTGGATATGATGCTGGAACTGAAAACAGAATTGAAAACAGGTTTGGTTGTCGTTACACACGACGACGAACTCGCCGGCCGCTTCGAGCGCGTCATGGTCATGAAAGACGGCAGCCTGCATCCGAAACAGGGAGCAGGCGCCTGAAAAGTGCAATACACCGTGCCGTCTGAAAAATCATGCTTTCAGACGGCATTTGAATAAGGAATACGATGGAACGGCAGACAGATGAATTTGCCCTGGCGGCTGCACAGGCGGCAATCCGTTTTTTGGAACACTATACCGACTCCGGTGCTGAAGCCCTTTCTTCCTATATCGAACGGCTGTTTCAAGCATTGCAGAACGGTCATTCGTTTATCCGCTTGAAAAAAGGGGAGGCGTCCTTCCTTTCGACACTCAAGCCCGTGGTCGGGGAATCTGCCTCCCCTCTGATTTTGGAAGGGGAAAAACTGTTTTTGGGCAGGATGTGGCAGTTGGAATACGATTTGGCTGCCGAAATAAAACGCTTGGCGGCAGCCGGCACGTCCGCCCCCGATACGGCAGGCGCGCGGCAAAACCTCGCAAAATGGTTTCAAGGCGTGGGAAGTGAAGGACAGCGCGATGCGGCTGCTCTAGCATTGCTGCAGTCTTTTATGGTGATTACCGGCGGCCCCGGTACGGGTAAGACGACGACGGTTGCCAAACTGTTGGCACTGATTTGCAGCGGAGACGGAAGCCTTCCCCATATCGCGCTTGCCGCCCCTACGGGTAAAGCTGCCGCGCATATGGCGCGTGCGCTGCACCGTGCAATCAACAGTTTTGACGCTCCGGACAACGTCCGCCGCCATCTGCTTAAATTGGAAGGGCAAACCGTCCACCGCCTGCTAAAGCTGCGCCCACCTAAAATGCAGCCGGCGTTCAACCCTGTTTACCCGCTGCCGTTTGACGTATTGATTATCGATGAAGCTTCGATGCTGGATACGGTATTGATGCTTCAGCTTTTAAAAGCCGTTAAAACAGGGGCGCGCGTGATTCTGCTGGGCGATGAAAACCAGCTTCCGTCCGTTGGGGTCGGTGCCGTACTCTCTGTCCTGTCTCAAAAAACGTTCCTCGGCGGAGAAATATATAATAAGCTGGTTGAGTACCTGCCCGAACACGGTTTTCCCTTATGCAGAGATGTACCCGTCTTGGCACAAAATACCGCCCGTCTTTCCTTCAGCCACCGATTTGGCGACAACAGCGGCATCGGCTGCCTTTCCCGTTCGGTGGTATCGGGCGATGAGGCGCAGGCATGGGCTTTGTTCTCCCAGTTTGATAAAGAGCTGGAACATTCGGAATGCCGTCTGAACGCTGAGGTCGAAAGGTTGTACCGGACTCACAAAGGCTATTGGCAGGCGGTAGACGAAGGCAACATCGAATCCGCCTATACGGGCATCTCGGATGCCGTGGTTCTGGCCGCATGGCGCCAAGATGCGGACAACTTCAACGAAGCCTACTGCAATTATGTGCGCCGTAAAAGGAACATACCTGAACATCAAGCCTATTTCGCCGGAGAGCCGATTATGATCAGGCAAAACGACTACGCACTCGGGCTGTTCAACGGAGACGTCGGGCTGATTATGGATGATGTCCAAAGGCCGGGCAGCCTGTCTGCCTATTTTCCCGATACGGACGGGTTTAAAAAGGTTGCAGTCAGCTGCCTTCCGGATTTTGAACCTGCTTTCGCCATGACCGTCCATAAAAGCCAAGGTTCGGAATATCGGGAAGTCTGGCTGCTGCCGCCTTCTGCTGCACCTTCGAACGAAGAGGACGATGCGCTTTCCGGTTTGAGCAGGGAGCTGCTTTACACCGCCATTACCAGGGCAAAGGAAAAATTCGTATTCTTCGGCGGGGAAGAAACCTTCCGTCAGGCGGCGGCTACTGTCAAAGTTCGTCAGACAGCATTGGGCACTATGCTCAAACGGGTATTTTCACAAGGATAATCCATCCGAATGCCGTGTCCTGCAGGCTCTTTTATGGATGCTGAAGGGAAAGACCGCACATTTGTGCGGTCTTTTTCATACCTTTTTCAAACGGTATAGGAAAGTGGTTTCCCTGTTTCGGGCAAAAGCAAGCGGATCGTCCGGATTCGCGGCTTTCTTGTGGTTTGGCTTGTTTTTCATAATATCGGTAATACGCAGCCCCGCCTCTGCAAAGGCCTTCTCCAAAAAACCGGACGGGCGTAGGTGCAGATGCTCCGCAAGGTCGGAAATAATCAGGCGGATTTCGCCGCCCGGATTCAAATGTTCCGGCGCATCCCTTAAAAATGCGGTCAACATCGCAGAATCAGGGTCATATAATGCAGACTCGATGGCAGAAGTAGGCTTGGCAGGAAGCCACGGTGGGTTGCAGACAATCAAATCGGCACGCATATCGGGGAACATATCGGTTTCCCGTATCTCAACCTTTTTTTCCAAACCCAGCCGGGCGATATTGGCTCGGGCGCATGCAACGGCCCTTGGATTGGTGTCCGTCCCGATGACGGAAGATATCCCCTGTTTTGCCAAGATAGCGGCAAGAACGCCAGAACCCGTTCCGATATCCAATGCCGTCTGAAACCCCGTTGACGGTGCTTGTGCGAGCAAATCGAGATATTCTCCGCGCAAAGGTGAGAATACGCCGAAGGGGACATGTATCCGCCCGCCGATCTGGGAAACGGCAACACCCTTTTTATGCCATTCGTGCGCACCTATAAATCCAAGCAGCAGGTTGAGCGGGAGAAAAAAAGGCTTGATGTTAGGCTTGCCGTACACATCCGACAGGGCAGCGTATATATCGGGCGCACGTTTGTTGTGCAATACGAAACCGGGGCCTACCTCAACGGCAAGCATGTTCAGAATACGGCTCTGCTGCGCCTGCTTCATACGGTGCGCGTGGAATAGGGAGGCAATATCGGCATCCGGATCGGCAGCAACAGGCCTGCGGACTTTTTTCTTTACCGCCGAAAGCACCTGCACCGCATTGTGGAAATCCCCCTGCCAAACGGTTGCCATATTCTGATAGGCGGCTTTCAAAACAGCGTCTGCACTGCTTTCGCGGACATAAAGCCAGCCTTTTGGCGGCTTTTGCAAACTTTCGTTGCGCCATTCAAACCCATTGTCCGGAAAAATAAAATAAGACATGCCATACCTGCATAATGTTTAAAAAATAGGGAGCGGGCCGAAAAATACTGATCCGCCCGCATGCCGTCTGAAACATTAAAACTTCAGACGGCATTCTTGATATGTATATTTTATCCGAATATCAAACTTTATAAATAAACCGCGTATGCTTGAAATAATGCTTTCAACCCCAATTTACGCGACAATCAACAATCTGTCAGACACAAGAGAGTATTCATGACGCAGAAAGAAAAGAATTTTGAGGAATATGCTGCCTTGGCAACACTTCCTTTACGGGATGTCGTCGTTTATCCGCATATGGTTCTGCCGCTGTTTGTCGGTAGGGAGAAATCCATTGCCGCACTGGAAAACGCCGTCTCCAATGAAGAGCCAGTTTTCCTGCTTGCACAAACCGATGCCGCAGTGGAAGACCCTGTTGCCGCCGACCTGTACCAAACCGGTACCGTCGCACAAGTTTTACAGGTATTAAAGCTGCCTGACGGTACGGTAAAGGTTTTGGTCGAAGGCCTGTACCGCGGACAAGTTTTAACAATCGAAGACACGGGCGGGCTATTTGTCTCCCACATAGAAACCGTTAAAGATAATGATTCGGAAAGCCATCCGGAGCTTGAAGCCGTTCGCCGTACCCTGTTGGCACAATTTGAACAATACGCCAAACTCAATAAGAAGATTCCGGCAGAAATCGTAAACAGTATCAACGGCATTTCCGACAACAGCCGTTTGGCGGATACCGTGGCCGCCCATCTGCAATTAAAGCTGGAGCAGCGTCAGCAAATCTTGGAAACTGCCGACGTTGTTGACCGCATGGAGTTCTTATTGAGCTGCCTGGAATCTGAGCTGGACATCATGCAGGTCGAAAAACGCATCCGCGGCCGTGTGAAACGCCAGATGGAAAAATCCCAACGCGAGTATTACTTGAACGAGCAAGTGAAAGCGATTCAGAAAGAATTGGGGGAAGAAGACGAACGCGGCGAACTGGATGCGTTGGAAGCAAAAATCAAAGAAGCGGGCATGACCAAAGAAGCTGAGGAAAAATGCCTGTCTGAATTGAAAAAGCTCAAAATGATGCCGCCTATGTCTGCGGAATCCACCGTAGTACGCAACTACATCGATACTTTGCTTGAGCTGCCGTGGAAGAAAAAATCCCGTGTCAGCAAAGATATTGCCAAAGCCGATTTGGTGTTGAACGCCGACCACTATGGCTTGGAAAAAGTCAAAGAGCGGATTTTGGAATACCTCGCCGTCCAAAAACGTATGGATAAACTGAAAGGTCCGATTCTGTGTTTGGTCGGTCCTCCTGGGGTGGGTAAAACCTCCTTGGGCGAATCCATCGCCAAAGCAACAGGCCGGAAATATGTCCGCATGGCTTTGGGCGGCGTGCGCGACGAAAGCGAAATCCGTGGTCACCGCCGCACCTATATTGGCTCTATGCCCGGCAAAATCCTGCAAAACATGGCTAAAGCAGGCGTGAAGAATCCCCTGTTCCTGCTCGACGAAATCGACAAATTGGGCAGCGACTTCCGCGGCGACCCTGCCAGCGCGTTGCTTGAGGTGCTTGATCCTGAGCAAAACAACAAGTTTGCCGATCATTATGCGGAAGTGGATTACGACTTGAGCGATGTAATGTTTATCGCTACATCTAACAGTTTGAACATTCCGACTCCATTGCTTGACCGCATGGAAATCATCCGTTTGTCCGGCTATACCGAAGACGAAAAAATCAATATCGCCATGCAGTATCTCGTGCCTAAGCAAATGAAACGCAACGGCGTGAAAGAAGGCGAATTGCTCGTCGAGGAAAGCGCGGTACGCGATATTATCCGTTATTACACCCGTGAAGCCGGTGTGCGTTCGCTCGATCGTGAGATTGCCAAAATCTGCCGTAAGGTGGTGATGCAGATTACCTTGAGCGAAGATAAGAAGAGGTCGTCTGAAACCAAGAAAACCGGCAAAACCAAGCCTAAAGCGGTTAAAGTCAATGAGAAAAACCTGCATGACTACTTGGGCGTGCGCCGCTTCGATTACGGCGTTGCCGAAAGTGAAAACCGCATCGGACAGGTTACCGGTTTGGCTTGGACGGAAGTCGGCGGCGAATTGCTGACTGTCGAAGCCGTGGCATTACCGGGTAAAGGCGTGATCCAGTGTACCGGCCAGTTGGGCGATGTGATGAAGGAATCTGTATCCGCAGCATGGTCTGTTGTCCGTTCCCGTGCAGAATCAGTGGGTTTGGCTCCTGATTTTTACGAGAAAAAAGACATCCATGTTCACGTTCCCGAAGGTGCGACGCCGAAAGACGGTCCGAGCGCAGGCATTGCCATGACCTTGGCGATGGTGTCCGCCTTTACCAAAATTCCGGTGCGCGCCGATGTAGCGATGACGGGCGAAATCACCCTGCGCGGCGAAGTCTTGCCAATCGGCGGATTGAAGGAAAAACTGTTGGCTGCCTTGCGCGGCGGCATCAAACACGTCTTGATTCCGAAAGACAACGTCAAAGACTTGGAAGAAATCCCTGAAAACGTGAAAACCGGCCTGACCATCCATCCGGTCAAATGGATAGACGAAGTATTGGCTTTAGGCTTGGAAACCCAACCTGAATCTTGGATTGAGCCTTCTGTTGCAGAAATAGCGAAAGAATCTGCTTCAAAAGCGAAGTCCCGAAGCAAGGCAACCAAGCACTGACAGAGGGAAAATGTGTTGTAAAAATGCGGTTTCGTCCTGAGAGCCTGTAAAATAGGACGATTCCGTATTTTTTGCTTGACACGGCATTTTCAGAATTGCTATAAAGCGAAAGTTACTCAAGCAGTACAAACTCCCGAATATTCGGGCATTTCATCATTTTTTAGACAGGAAGGGACTGATTGTGAATAAGTCTGAATTGATCGAAGCGATTGCTCAAGAAGCCGGTATTTCTAAAGCTGCCGCGCAAAAAGCTTTAGATGCCACTACCAATGCAGTAACCAACGCGCTGAAAAAAGGCGACACAGTTACTTTGGTCGGTTTCGGTACTTTCTACGTCGGCGAACGTGCCGAACGTCAAGGTCGCAATCCCAAAACCGGCGAACCTTTGACCATTGCTGCTGCCAAAACGCCTAAATTCCGCGCCGGCAAAGCTTTGAAAGACGCACTGTAAGCCGTTTTTTATTAAAAAGCCGATTCTTTAAAGAATCGGCTTTTTTATCGCTCCACATTATTCTGATTTCAAATCGGCAACACACTGCTTGTCACGCGCTTCAAAGGCATGGGCGCCACCAAGCAAATTCAGTTGTTCTTGCGCATCGAGTTTGCCGAAGGATCTAATCTGTTTCTCGCTCAATCTGTCCAAAGGCTGCTCCCACATACATTTGCAGTAGTCGACGGCGAGGCGGGTATTGTTTGAATCTAAACCGCGGGCCCGCAAATCGTTTTGCCATTTTTCGGCAAACGGAATGTTTTTTACGCAGGATTCAATAATTTTCTGCTTTGCCTGCGGTTTGGACATGGCACATTGGGAGAGCAGGGCGGTCGAGGCGAGTAATGCCAAAATGACCCACGCCCAAATGCGGATGGTGCGGATTTTGGCTTTCGCTTTTTTACGCGCCGCAGCCTGCTCTTCGGCGGACATTTCGTTTTTCAGCTCAGTCATGCAGGCTTTCCATGCGGATCATGGTGATCGGTTTTTCCACGCAGCTTAATGCTTCGATGGCGGCAATCGCACGCTTGATGTTTTTCTCGACCGTGCTGTGGGTCAGAATCACGATTTCGGCGGTAGTTTGGTCAATCACGCCTTTTTGGATTAAGGCTTCGATAGACACGTTTTCTTTTGCCAAAAGCGCGGCGATTTGCCCCAGCGTACCCGGTTCGTCTTTGGCTTGGACGCGCAGGTAGTAGCTGCTGGTGATTTCGTCCATAGGCAGGATGGTTTGCGCTTGGACTTGCGCGGGTTGGAATGCCAGATGTGGTACGCGGTGACCGGTATCGGCTTCAATCAGGCGTGCGATGTCGATGATGTCGGCGACTACGGCGGAAGCGGTCGGTAATGCGCCCGCGCCCGCGCCGTAATATAAGGTTTCGCCAACCATATCGGCGTTGACGCGTACGGCATTCATCACGCCGTTGACGTTTGCCAAGAGACGGCTTTCAGGAATCAGGGTAGGGTGGACACGCAATTCGATGCCTTTTTCGGCTTTGCGGGTAATACCCAGAAGTTTGATGCGGTAGCCGAATTCTTCGGCGTATTTGATGTCGCGGCTGTCGAGTTTGCTAATGCCTTCGAGGTAGCAGGCGGAGAAGTTCATCGGCGTACCGAATGCCAGCGCGCTCATAATGGTGATTTTATGGCCTGCGTCGTTGCCTTCGATATCGAAGGTCGGGTCGGCTTCGGCGTAGCCCAACGCCTGTGCTTCTTTCAATACGTCGGCAAACGCGCTGCCTTTTTCGCGCATTTCAGAGAGGATGAAGTTGCTGGTGCCGTTGATAATGCCGGCGATGCTGCGGATGCGGTTGGCGGCGAGGCCTTCGCGCAGGGCTTTGATGATTGGGATACCGCCCGCTACTGCCGCTTCAAATTGCACCATGACGTTTTTTTCTTCCGCCAACGGGAAGATTTCGTTGCCGTATTCGGCGAGCAGTTTTTTATTGGCGGTAACGATGTGTTTGCCGTTTTCAACGGCTTTCAACACCGCATCTTTGGCGATGCCGGTACCGCCGAACAATTCGACGACGACATCGACGTCTTCACGCGCGACCAGTTCGAACGGGTCTTTGACAAAGGCTGCGGACGGGCAGATTTGGCGGGATTTTTCTTCGCTTAAGTCGCATACAGCACGAATGCGCACTTCGCGTCCCAAACGGCGGCTGATTTCCGCCGCATTGTCCCGCAACACGGCAGCCGTACCGCCGCCGACCGTACCTAAACCCAAAAGACCGATGTTTACTGGCTTCATTGTGTCTCCTTGTAAGCCGACTGAATGTAAATATTGAAAGACGAAAATATCCGCTGCCGATATAATTATGCCGCACTTTAAATCAAATGCCGTCTGAAATCAGCAGGAGAGGTCAGATGAAATCCGCTAATCCTACATGAATTTGTCTGATTTTGCACCCCTCCTGATACAGATGAAGCGACAACAGGATAAAAAAATGTTATTTGAAGAAAATCCGATAGACGAACATTTTGCAGAGTATGACCGCCGCACGGGTGAAATCCGGCTATCTGGCAGACATTTCAATAAGCCTGTGCTGCTGCATAAGGATTCTGCCGACCTCTCGAAATGGCAGTCATTGTCAGAACTGACACCGGATAATCTGTTGTCTGATGTCAAAGCGGATGATTATCCGGAAATATTGATTATCGGGACTGGGGCGGTACAGAAGTTTATCCATCCCAAAATCATGGCGGATTTCTCTCAGATCGGAATCGGTGTGGAATGTATGAACACAGAATCGGCATGTAGGACATTGGCCTTTTTGCACTCGGAAGGGCGTAAAGCCTGGGCGTGGCTTCAACCGTAAATTTCCCGTTTTAGACGGCATCAGCACTTTCTTTCAGGTAAAATACGGCTCTTTTCCGTCCAATAATATTTCCGTCATGATTGAAATCAAAAACCTCACCCTGCAACGCGGTTTGAAAATCCTGCTCGACAAAGCCAACGCTACCGTCAATCCCGGTCAGCGCGTCGGTTTGATCGGTAAGAACGGAACGGGAAAATCCAGCCTGTTTGCCTTAATCAAGGGTGAAATCACTCAGGACGGCGGCGATATCTCGATTCCGAAAAATTGGCGGATGGCTTCCGTTTCCCAAGAAACGCCGGACTTGGACATCTCCGCGTTGGACTACGTTTTGCAGGGTGATGCCGATTTGCAGGCTTTTCAGACGGCATTGAGGCAGGCGGAAGCGCAAAATGATGGCATGAAGCAGGCGGAATACCATGCCAAATTGGAAGAAATCGACGCTTATACCGCGCCGGCCCGCGCGGCAAAATTGTTGAACGGGCTGGGTTTTTCGCAAGAAGAACACAGCCGCCCCGTCAAATCCTTTTCCGGCGGCTGGCGTATGCGCCTGAATCTTGCGCAAGCCCTGATTTGCCGCGCCGATTTGCTCTTGCTTGACGAACCGACCAACCACTTGGATTTGGAAACCGTCTTGTGGCTGGAAAACCACCTTGCCTCTTTACCTTGCACGCAAATCATCATTTCCCACGACCGTGATTTCCTCAATGCGGCCACCACCCAAACCATCGAATTGTCCCAGCAAAAACTCACGCAATACGGCGGCAATTACGATTTTTACCAAAACGAACGCGCGCAGCGTCTCGCGCAGCAACAAGCTGCCTATGTCAAACAGCAGGCACAAATCAAACATTTGCAATCCTTTATCGACCGCTTCAAAGCCAAAGCCACCAAAGCCGTTCAGGCGCAAAGCCGCATGAAGGCGTTGGCAAAGCTAGAACGCATCGCTCCCGCGCATCTGGACAGCGAGTTTTCCTTTGAGTTTTACAATCCCGACCATCTGCCCAATCCTTTGTTAAAGCTGGAGCACGCTGATTTGGGTTACGAAGGCAAAACCGTTTTGCACGACATTACCCTGTCGCTGGAAAGCGGCGCACGTTACGGGCTATTGGGTGTCAACGGCAGCGGTAAATCTACGTTTATCAAAGCCTTGGCGGGCAAAATCGATTTGCTCTCCGGCAGCATCGTCCGTTCCGAAAAACTCAATATTGGCTATTTTGCCCAACACCAACTCGACACCATCCGCGCCGACCAAAGCCCTGTTTGGCATATTCAGCAGCTTTCTCCCGAAGTACGCGAACAAGAAATCCGAAATTTCCTCGGCGGCTTCAATTTTGTTGGCGATATGGCGTTGCAGAAAACCGAACCCTTTTCCGGCGGAGAAAAAGCCCGCCTTGCTCTTGCCATGATTATCTGGCAAAAGCCGAACCTGCTGCTGCTTGACGAGCCGACCAACCATTTGGACTTGGATATGCGCCACGCCTTGACGCTCGCTCTGCAAAGTTTCCAAGGTGCCTTAATCGTCGTGTCGCACGACCGCAGCCTGCTTGAAGCCACGACCGACAGCTTCCTCTTGATTGACAAAGGCCGTCTGAAAAACTTTGACGGCGATTTGAACGATTACCGCCAATGGCGCTTGGCACAGGAAAACGCCGCAACCGCGCCAGCCGCTTCTGCTCAAAGCCAAAACCGCAAGGATACCAAGCGTATCGAAGCACAAATCCGTCAAGAAAAAGCCCGACGCAGTAAACCGATACAGCAGAAAATCGACAAAGCCGAAAAAGAAATGGCACAGCTTTCCGAAATTCAGACGGCATGTGAAGCATTTTTAGCACAAGAAGAAGCTTACTTTGAGGAAAACAAAGAAAAGTTGCAGGACACTTTATCCAATCTGGCAAAAGTCAAAACACAGCTTGCCCAAATCGAAGAAACTTGGCTGACTTGCCAAGAAGAATTAGAACGGATTGAAACTGAAATTGGGATACAGTTTGCCGAGTGATAAGGAAGCGTGGGCAGGGTGCTTATATTTGTCTGCCAAGAACGGTATAATTGGTGCTTTATCGTCGTCTTTTCACTTTACCAACATGAAAATTAGACTTTTCGCCGCCTTCATGTTCATATCCTTTTCCGGTATGGCGGCGCAAGCCTCCGTATACAATTGCAGTTCAAATGGCAAAAGCGTATATACATCAGATCCATCAGGATCATGTGCTGGCGCAGACTTACCTAAAATCAGCAGCCACCAGGGAGGCGAATACCGTCTGAAAATAAAAAAACTCAGTCAAGAAACCCAAATACACATAGAAAGTAAAAAGAAAAACAAAAAAACTGTTGGAAAAAAGAAAAAGAGCGTGAGGAGCGCTAACATCCCGAAGGAAAATCAAAAGAAAATAGATAATAAAGAGAAGTTCACCCAAATAAAAACGCCAAGAAATCCTTAAAAATCAAATTATCATCCGAGTATCAAACACATTATGAAATCAAAACTATCCTTAATCCTAATTAACCTTTCACTGATTTCGATGCCATTAAGTGCAGATGCAGCCAAAATTTATACCTGCACAGCCGACGGAGAGACCATTTACACCACAAAACCGTCTAAAAGCTGCCACTCAGCCGACTTACCACCAATCGGAAGTTACAGCAGCGACCATTATGTTCCGTCCCATACACCTGTACCTTCAAACAGTGAACCTGTCGTTAAACATAAAGCACCGGTCAGAACAGTATCCAAGCCGACAAAACCTAATACGCCGCCGCCTCAACAAGCACCTGTAAACAACAGCAGACGCTCCATTCTCGAAGCAGAATTAAGCAATGAACGCAAAGCCCTAACCGAAGCCCAAAAAATGTTATCGCAAGCACGTTTGGCAAAAGGCGGCAACATCAACCACCAAGAAATAAATGCGTTACAAAGCAATGTATTGGACAGGCAGCAAAACATCCAAGCCCTGCAAAGGGAACTGGGGCGTATGTAGGCTGATGAAGAATATGGCAAAATGTGCCCAAACCAAAGATAAAGGATTTTGTGCAATGTCCTTTGATGGTTCGGCTTCGGAAATTGAATTTTTAAACATTCCCGAAAACAATCCCAAAGACATAAAACAATAAGGAGCATATGCTCAAATAGAGAGCCTTTGCAAAAATCTGTATTATTAAATTACAGATTTTTGAAAAGGCTTTGATTTTATTATACTTTCACAATCACAATAGCTGGATGCCTTCAAAGGGCGGTTACGTGTGCGTTCAGATTACGCGCTTTCCAAAAGATTGGCGGTTACGCCGTCCGAAATGTCTCAATACCGACAAAACCGGCTTAGGTTTCCTTTTGCCGTCGTCTTGGATATTGCCGACGTGATGGATATAGATCCGATTGAAATTATTGCAGGTCTGAAATATATGAGGTGCAAGGAAAGGGACAGGGAGTGCGTAAAAAGGGCGTATTTCAAAGCCCATTACGCGCATTTTGTTTATCCGAACAATCCGGGCTTTGTTCATTTCCAATGTTCCAAGTACACCTGATCTGCTAAGAGGAAGAGAGCTTGAAGGAAAACTTATTTTAGAAGTTCCTGCTCAGGTCAATCCAATTCCACAATCTGTATTAAGGGCAGCACAAGAAGAAAATGTTATCATTAGAGATACAACAGGAAGGATTTACAAATGAAGAAAGATATTTTTTATTGTGAGCAGTGGTCTTATGGTTATAAGAGACTTCATAAGCCTTTTTCTGAGAAACAAGCTGAAGAAAAACATATTAAAGGGGAATTATATAGTGCCGTAATAGGTTCGGCGACACAACCTGAATATGTAATTACCTTGCGAGAGGAAGTAGGTTTTTTTTCGGTACATTTTTTCGATAAATTTGGAAGGGATTATTTAACCCATCAATTTCAAAAATATTCTAATTCGAATTATTATTTTCTTTCTACGGCTGTATGGAGAGATTATATAACTTTGGAATCTCATGACTTAGCAGAAGGATATACTTATTTCTTCAATGAAAATACGGATGATTGCTATGTTTTGAAACAAGATTTTATTAATAATGAGCTATATGAAAAAACAGAATTATATCCCCAAAAAGATAAGGTAATTCTATTTCCAAAGTTTGGTGAATATGATTTGGTGTTAAATCCGGACATTATTTAATTGAGTTTTAAGGCCGTCTGAAAAAATTTCAGACGGCTTTTATTATTGGGCTTGGAATCTGAGGATAAAGCTGATAAAAACCAGGAAATTATCAGATTGCTATATACGTATTGTTGTACAGACTAAAGGCAGCAATCAAATCACTACTGCTTACCCACAAAAATAAATTGATTATATGGAGTAATCATGAATAAGAGAATAAAAATATGTCCCGCTTGTCAACAAGGCTATCTCTACCATTCGAAACCTAAATATCTTCATGATGAAATTATTCTGTGTGATGAATGCGATGCAGTATGGCTCAAAGGTATGAATATATTTTATGGAGAATATGAAAAAGATTTTTATTCTTATGTTCCTTTCATGGAATCCCAAGGTATAACGGGTGAATGTATCTGGGAAGGAGAGCTGTTCAATCATCCATATTATGAAGATGAAAACTTAAATGAGAAAATTGAATAATCACGATGTTCATAAACGGTATCAAAATCGTTTAGAAGAGGATGTAGAGTTCACTATCAACTATGGGCTTCCTTTGAGTTGTTTGTGGTCGACCATCTGGGCAGGATAAAATACCAATGTTTGTAATAAATCCCGTCTGAAAAACAGCTTCTTCAGACGGGATTTATTAAAATTATTGGTAATATACAGAGTACGGTACGGTACAGCTGAATCCGAATGGTGCGGGTGGATATACGCGGATGAGTGAGGGTTGGTACTAACTTACCAGATAATCATCCCACTAAAAACATCCTTCGAGAAGCAGTACGTTCGGGTAAAATCAAAACTTATGAAATTTACATATTTATTCTAGTTCGCATAATGTATATTATGTTAAATTTATAGTGAATTAATATAGATATTTTTACAACCTCATTCAAAACTCAGCCACTTAACAGCGTTAGGCTATTTCCTCGCCACCACAGGCTCCGGCTTGGTTATGTTGCTGGCTACTTTGAATTTGGCGAGACAAGGACAGTTGTTGGTGAAATGAAAAATCGTACGGCTTAAAGGTGTTACAGAACAGGCATGGTTACGCACACGGTTTCAGGCCGTCTGAAAGCCCAAAAGCAGCCTGCACTTTGAAAACAAGGTGCAGGCTGCTTAGGGTAATGTGTCGTTTATCAATCCAGTTTCAGGATTTCTCCGTCTTCCGGAACGTTAACACGGCTTTCAATGCCTTGACCGCGTATAAATTTACGCATATCGGCGCGGCTGATGGCGGTATGATTCACGGTATCCATGTGTACGGTGATGATTTTGGCTTTAGGCATGACTTGGCTGGCTTTTAATACATCAGCCATTCCCATAATAATGCCGTCTGAAATGCCTGAAATCAGCGCGTAGCCCGTGTTCATAATCAGATAATCGGGTTTGTAGCGGTTCAATGCTTTGTTTACATCTGCCGTCCATACAGTATCACCCATAATATAAGCAGTTTTATGTCCGTTGCTTTGGAATACCACACCCATTGCATCACCTAAGATTTCGGCTAGCTGAGGGTTGGCATACATGGCTTCTGTACCATGTACGCCGCCGGTTTTGCTGATGGTTACGTCGTTGAAGACAGCGCTGCCGTTCAACACGCGTACATCAGTAAAGCCTTGGCTGCGGATTTTTGCTGCGTCGGCTTGGTGCTGCACATATACGGGCAGTTTTTTCGGAATGGAACGTGCTGCGGTTTCGTCCCAATGGTCTTCGTGAGTATGGGTAACGATAACTGCATCCACACCGTCCAAAATTTTATTCACGCTCATCGGCAGCCCGACCAGCGGCATTTTGGCTTGGCTGTTGAACGTGCCGGCAAAGCCGTTCATGGAATGCTTGGGGGCGAAAAACGGGTCAATCAAAAACGTCTGCCCCGCATATTCGACTTTGGCGGTAGCGTTACGGATATGTTGGTATGAATCGTCTGCCCAAGCGGAAAAGGCTGTCGCGCCCAAAACAGTGGCAAGAATAAATTGCTTGAATTTCATGATTTTGCTCCTTAAAAAATCATGAAGCGTATTTTAAACAGCAGGTGTATCGGCTAAAATAGGCAATATTGCCAACAAACGCAAGGATAGTGCCAAAATGTCGTCTGAAAACGAGCGTAACGAGTTTCGCCAAAATCAAACTGTCCCCAAAATCGTGCTATATGCTCAATCGGGCATGAACGATTTTGTCTTCAACATTCCCTTTTCTATTTTTCAGACGACCTATCGGAACAATCCGCTCTTTGACCTGAAAATCTGTTCCGATGACAGCAAAGACGTTATCACTGCACTGGGCGCAAACATTCCCGTACACGGCGGCTTGGATTTGACGGAAGAAGCCGACATCATCGTCATCGCAGGCTGGCGCAATATTGAAGAAGCCCCAACATCCAAGTTAAGTGCACATTTACAGAAAGCAGTACAACGTGGTGCACATATCACCGCCCTATGTTACGGCACTTACGCCCTTGCCTACACAGGACTTTTAGACGGCAGAACCGCCGCCACCCACTGGCTTGCCGAAGACGACTTTGTCCGCCGTTTCCCTAAAATTCATCTGGATACCAACCGCCTATATGCGGAAGACGGCAACTTTTTAACATCGGCAGGTGCGGCGGGCGGGCTGGATTGCTGCCTGTACCTCATCCGCAAAATCCACGGTGCAACCGTTGCCAACGACCTTGCCCGTACCTTGGTTGCAGCACCACACCGCGAAGGCGGGCAGGCACAGTTTATCCACCGACCTGTCGAACGTCGTACCGCCGATGACAAAATCAACCGCTTATTGGACGAACTGCGCCAAAACCTTGCCACCTCATACCGCTTGGACGATTTGGCAAAAAAATTAGCTGTTTCCCGCCGTACCTTTATCCGCCATTTTTCTCAAGCCACAGGCATGAATTTCGGTGAGTGGCTGACAACAGAGCGGCTATGGCAGGTACAGGATTTATTGGAAAATACGGATTTGCCGATAGAACGCATCGCCGAACAAAGCGGCTTCGGCAGCGCGGCAAACCTACGTTTGCAATTCAAATCCAAGTTTAAAATCAATCCGAATGCCTGGCGGAAAGTATTTGGCAGATAGCTCGGGTAGTCAATCCAAAACACTTGAGCAACGTTATTGGTTTTACACCGTTTCTTGCAAGGTTTAAAGAATTAGCCAAACAATCTTCCACTCAACAGATTGACTGGTTCCATAAGTGCGGTTTAAGCAACTTGGCATTCAGACGGCATTTACAGCTTCCAGTTTATCGGATCAATACCGTGTCGGCTCAAATAGCTGTTTGCCTGTGAAAAATGTCGGCAGCCGAAAAAACCGCGATATGCCGACAGAGGAGACGGATGCGGTGCGGTCAATATCAAATGATTTTGACTGTCTATCAGCCTCCCTTTTTGTTGTGCATACCCGCCCCACAGCATAAAGACAAGGTGCTTGCGGTGTATCGCAAGCTGCCTGATGACGGTATCGGTAAAGCGTTCCCAGCCTAAAAGGGCGTGCGAATGCGCCTGTCCTGCACGCACCGTCAAAACTGTGTTCAGAAGTAATACGCCCTGCTCTGCCCACGCTGTCAGGCAGCCGTGTGCGGGAATGGAAAAACCGTTGATGTCGGTTTCCAACTCCTTGTAGATATTCAACAAAGACGGTGGTATGCGGATACCCTGCCTGACGGAAAATGCCAAACCGTGCGCCTGCCCTGCCCCATGATACGGGTCTTGTCCGAGAATAACGACTTTGACCCGGTCAAACGCTGTCAGGCGGAATGCGTTGAACACATCCGCCTCCGGCGGATAGATGATTTGTCCCGACAAACGTTCCTGCCTGACTGCATTTAAAATTTCCTGAAAATACGGTTGCCGTTTTTCGTTGCCCAGTGCATCGTGCCAAGTATCCATATCTGCCCTATCCTTTCAAATTCGGCTATACTGCTGATATCGCGTGATTTTGTCAAACGACGCGCTTTGTGGGGAAATGTATGACTGTATGGTTTGTTGCTGCTGTTGCCGTCTTAATCATCGAATTATTGACGGGAACGGTTTATCTTCCTGAAACACCTTTTATCGTTTTCAGGTAGCCTTTATGATGACGATTACGCTACCGCGTCGGTTGTTTTTAAAGTGCGGTCAGAAAAGTCAAAGAACCCAATATCACGCCAACCGCATTGGGCACAATCAAAATCCAGTCTTTTTTGGGTTCTTTACTCCAACCATATAAAACCCAAATCAAACAGGATACTGCCGCAAACAGAGGTTGCCACGGTTGCGCCTTTTCCCCTTCCAAATTAGCGATAATTTGGGGGATATAGGCGATGAATACAAAAATCCCGATTGCCGCGCCTATGCTTCCGATAAAAGCATTGAATTTTTTCTTGCTTATCATAGATAAGTATCCTTTCTCAAAAATTTTTATTGTACGGCCTTTAATATAGCGGAGCAATATTGCTATCGAACTGGTTGTCAGCGCAGCTTTGGCGGGTTCGGGCATTATCTACGGACTGATCGGCAGCACGCCTGCCGCCGTCTTGACTGCCGCCTTACTTTCCGCGCTGGGTATTTGGTTCGTACACGCCAAAACCGCCGTTAGAAAAGTTGAAACGGATTCATATCAGGATTTGGATGCCGGACAATATGCCGAAATCCTCCGACACACAGGCGGCAACCGTTACGAAGTTTTTTATCGCGGTACGCACTGGCAGGCTCAAAATACGGGGCAAGAAGAGCTTGAACCGGGAACTCGCGCCCTAATCGTCCGCAAGGAAGGTAACCTGCTTATTATCACACACCCTTAACATCAGGAGAAATCATGGAATTTTTCATTATATTACTGGTAGCCGTCGTTGTTTTCGGATTTAAATCCTTTGTCGTTATTCCCCAACAGGAAGTCCACGTTGTCGAAAGGCTCGGACGTTTCCATCGCGCCTTGACTGCCGGCCTCAATATCCTCATTCCCTTTATCGACCGCATCGCCTATCGTCATTCGCTGAAAGAAATTCCCTTGGATGTCCCCAGCCAGGTCTGCATCACGCGCGACAATACGCAGCTGACTGTTGACGGTATCATCTATTTTCAAGTAACCGATCCCAAACTCGCCTCATACGGTTCGAGCAACTATATCATGGCAATTACCCAGCTTGCCCAAACGACGCTACGTTCCGTTATTGGACGTATGGAGTTGGACAAAACGTTTGAAGAACGCGACGAAATCAACAGTACCGTCGTCTCCGCCCTCGATGAAGCCGCCGGAGCTTGGGGTGTGAAAGTTCTCCGTTACGAAATCAAGGATTTGGTTCCGCCGCAAGAAATCCTTCGCTCAATGCAGGCGCAAATTACCGCCGAACGCGAAAAACGCGCCCGTATCGCTGAATCCGAAGGCCGTAAAATCGAACAAATCAACCTTGCCAGCGGTCAGCGTGAAGCCGAAATCCAACAATCCGAAGGTGAGGCTCAGGCTGCGGTCAATGCGTCAAATGCCGAGAAAATCGCCCGCATCAACCGCGCCAAAGGTGAAGCAGAATCCTTGCGCCTTGTTGCCGAAGCCAATGCCGAAGCCATCCGTCAAATAGCCGCCGCCCTTCAAACACAAGGCGGTGCAGATGCGGTCAATCTGAAGATTGCGGAACAATACGTCGCCGCGTTCAACAATCTTGCCAAAGAAAGCAATACGCTAATTATGCCTGCCAACGTTGCCGACATTGGTAGCCTGATTTCGGCTGGGATGAAAATCCTCGACAAGGGTAAAACTTCCCAATAAATATCCCAATCAATAGGTATGAAAAATGCCGTCTGAACATTACGGGAAAGGTTCAGACGGCATTTTTATCTAAATCCAAAATCTCAAAAATATATTTATCCCCATACCCTTATTTGATAACGGAAGCGGACTGCAGGTATCCATACTGCATTTTCGGATAAAAACAAAATATCCCCTTCGGAAACTTTATACTTCGTCAATGCCTTACCTGTTCAGATAAAAACTACTGGCAAAATATTTCTGGACACCCTCACGCAGCAATACCAATGTTACGGCAGCCAAAGGCAATCCTGCCAACATTCCGACAAAGCCCATCAGTTGTCCAAATGCCATCAGGGAAAAGATAACCCAAAACGGCGACAGGCCGATACGGTCTCCCACGATTTTCGGCGTAATGAAAAAACTTTCGAGAAACTGACCGACGGCAAAAACCGCCCAGACAGCCAAGATGCCGTTCCACGAAGCAAATTGGAGCAAGGCGGCAACGGTGGCAAGCAGTAATCCCGTAAACGCACCGAGATAAGGGACAAATACCAAAATACCGGCAACCATACCGATGGCAAATCCCGAATCCAGTCCGACCAGCATCAATCCCAAACCGTAAACCAAGCCCATAATCAGCATTACCAGGAGCTGACCGCGTAAGAATTCGCCCAATACCTCGTTCAAATTACCTGTAATACGGGTATAAGTATCGGCAAAACGCCTCGGAACCAGTTTACTTATGCCGCACGACCACCGCTGCCAATCTAGCAGAAAATAGTAAAGCAGCAACGGCAGCAGCATCAGATTGCCGATACTGCTGACGATATTGCTGCTCTGCCTCATCAAAACGGGAAACCACGCCTTAAGCGTGTTGCTCAGCTCACCCGTATGTGCCTGAAGCCATGCGATAACGGATGACTGATCGATTTCCACATAACTGCCCACAGTATCTTTCAACAGCGGCAACAGCGTATTTTGCATAAAACCTGCAAGTTGGGGTAAACGGGATACCATGCTGTTGAACTGTCCGACCAGCATAGGGACAATAATCAAAAGCAGCGCCGCAAGCAGCAGCAAGGCAAAAACCATTACAGTCATTGAAGCAACGGCACGGTTGAAACCTTTTTCCTGCAACCATTCAACCAAAGGATCCAACACATACGCCAACACTGCCGCAACTGCAAAGGGAGCCAGTGTATCGCCAAGTGCGAAAGCCAGCCATATCAAGACCGTAAGGAATACCACCGCACCAACCCAGGGTTTGATACTCTGCTTTTTTTTCTGATACATAACGACCCGTCCGGAAACCATTTTCATCATTATTATAGCAGAACGGGTTATATCGCAGATAAAGCCCGTGCCGTTTCGATAGCCTGTTATCACGGTTTGGGCTAAAATACTGCATTATCTGATGCAGTCTGATAAACAAAATCCCTGTTCAGACGGCATACCGTACACAACAAGGCAGCACATCATGACCGAACAAGAAAACAAAAAATCCCTCATTGAATTTCCCTGCACCTTCCCATTAAAAGTAATGGGGGCGGTTCATCCCGAGTTCGAGCAAGCGGTTTTAGAAACCGTCCGCCTTCACGCCCCTGACACGCAGGCGCACCACATCACCACGCGGCCGAGCAGCAAAGGCAACTATACCGGCGCCACCGTACAAGTAAAGGTTGAAAACCAAGAACAACTTGACAATATCTATCGCGCGCTGACTTCGCACAAACTGGTCAAAGTGGTACTTTGAGATGAAAATCATACATAAAGGTTTGGTTGAATATCTGCCGACTTTTGAGGCAATGAAAACTTTCAATGCCAACCGTACCGCCTCTACCGAAGATGAATTGTGGGTGGTAGAACACCCCCCTGTGTTCACTCAGGGGCTGGCCGGCAAACCCGAACATCTGCTGATTAGGGACGACATCCCCGTTATCCAGATTGACCGGGGCGGACAGATTACCTATCACGGCCCCGGGCAATTGGTCGTATACACCATGATTGATTTCAAACGGCGTAAAACCAGTGTTAGAAACATCGTTTCCGCGCTTGAAAACAGCATCATCGCCACATTGGCGGAATACGGCATTGAAGCGGCGGCTGATCCCAAACGCCCCGGCGTTTATGTCGGAGAACGCAAAATCGCCTCGCTGGGGCTGCGTATCAAAGGAGGTTCCGTCTATCACGGCCTTGCGCTCAACGTCAATATGGACCTCTCGCCGTTTACCCATATCAACCCCTGCGGTTATGCCGGTATGGAAATGACGCAAATTGCCGACCTCGTCCACCCCTGCCCCACGCTGGACGAAGTTGCCGCCAAACTGACCACACATCTTGAAACACAACTCACACCGAAAGCAGATAACAATGAGTGAAATCAAAACCGACGATCCCAAACGCGGCATCAAACTCAAAGGCGCGGACAAAACCGCACGTATTCCGATTAAAGTTGTTCCATTGGAACAAAAATTGAAAAAGCCCGAATGGATCCGCGCCAAATTACCGGGCAAGAAATTCTTTGAAATCAAAAATATTCTTCGCGAACAAAAAATGCATACCGTATGCGAAGAAGCATCTTGCCCCAATATCAGCGAATGCTTTACCAAGGGTACGGCCACATTCATGATCATGGGCGATATTTGTACCCGCCGCTGCCCGTTCTGCGACGTGGGACACGGCCGTCCGAATATGCTCGACCCCGACGAACCGAAAAATCTCGCAGAATCCGTCAAAGCCATGAACCTGCGTTACGTCGTCATCACCTCGGTTGACCGCGACGACCTGCGTGACGGCGGTGCCCAACACTTCGCCGACTGCATCAAAGCCATCCGCGAAACCAGCCCGAATACCAAAATCGAAATCCTCGTTCCCGATTTCCGTGGCCGTCTGGACATCGCGCTGGAAATCTTGGCAGAAACGCCGCCAGACGTGATGAACCACAACTTGGAAACCCATCCGAGCCTGTACAAAAAAGCCCGTCCGGGTGCCAACTATCAGCACTCCCTCGAGCTTCTGCGCCGCTACAAAGAAATGATGCCGCACATCCCGACCAAATCCGGCATCATGGTCGGCTTGGGCGAAACAGACGAAGACGTACGCGAAATCATGCGCGATATGCGTGCCAACAATATCGAGATGATTACCATCGGCCAATATCTGCAACCTTCAGACGGCCACTTGCCTGTCTTGCGCTACGTTACACCCGAACAATTCAAAATATTTGAAAAAGAAGCATACGAACTGGGCTTTACCAATGCCGCCATCGGTGCAATGGTACGTTCGAGTTACCATGCCGACGAACAGGCGGCGGAAGCTCTGCGGGAAAGCCATGGCGGTTGCGGGCATCATTAAACCCAAAACACCGTTCCGAAGTAAAAAATAATTTCCTACGCTGCTGTCTGCCGCGTTGTTTGATGTAAACAACATCAACTTGAATTATCCATGCCGTCTGAAATCCCTTCAGACGGCATGATTTATTCTCCAAATCCGATAATCTCAAAAGAATCTGTCAGTTAATGAGAACGATTCATTATAAATTTTGATAAAAAACCGTGCTCTATTTGTTTTTTGCTATGGTTAACAAGTGTAAATGTTCTTTATTGATGAGATGGATTCTTAGTTTTAGAAGCAAAAAAAACCGATAAGAAACAGAGCATTGATTTGGAAAGCATCAGCAAACCCACCCTATCTCTTTTGATAATTGTTTGTATTTTAAATAGAAAATTTGTCATATCAAAAACTTTTGCATACAATGCACGCATCCCGAATAGCGATACAGATGCTGTTCAGACATACCGAAAATCAAATTACGGAAAGAGAGATATTATGCAAGGCACTCAAGCAGTTTTAGATTATATGAACGAATTGTTGTCCGGCGAGCTGGCAGCACGCGACCAATACTTCATCCACTCCCGCCTCTACTCCGAATGGGGATACAGCAAATTGTTCGAACGTCTCAATCACGAGATGGAAGAAGAAACCACACACGCCGAAGACTTTATCCGACGCATCCTGATGCTGGGCGGTACGCCGAAAATGGTACGTGCCGAACTGAATATCGGTACAGACGTAGTTTCCTGCCTCAAAGCCGACCTGCAAACCGAATATGAAGTACGCGATGCGTTGAAAAAAGGCATCAAACTGTGCGAAGAGGCTCAAGACTATGTTACCCGCGACCTGATGGTTGCCCAACTGAAAGATACTGAAGAAGACCACGCCCACTGGCTGGAACAGCAGCTTCGCCTGATCGAGCTGATTGGCGAAGGCAACTACTACCAAAGCCAACTGTAATCCGTATTCGGAATAAAAGGAGTCTGATATGAAAGGTGACCGCCTGGTTATCCGCGAGCTGAATAAAAATCTCGGCCTGCTACTGGTAACCATCAACCAATACTTTCTTCATGCCCGAATTCTGAAAAATTGGGGTTTTGAAGAATTGGGAGAACATTTCTTCAAACAATCAATCGTAGAAATGAAAGCTGCAGACGATTTGATTGAACGCATCCTCTTCCTTGAGGGATTGCCCAATTTGCAAGAGCTGGGCAAGCTGTTGATTGGTGAATCTACCGAAGAAATCATTGCCTGCGATTTGGAAAAAGAGAAAGAAAAACATGAGGCATTGATTGCGGCAATTTCCGTAGCTGAAGAGCAACAGGATTATGTCAGCCGTGATTTGTTGGAAAAACAAAAAGATACCAACGAAGAACATATAGACTGGCTAGAAACCCAACAAGAGCTTATCGGCAAGATCGGCCTGCCCAACTACCTGCAAACAGCGGCGCAAGAGGACTAAAACACAAATCACTGCCAAATATAGCAGTTCTCTGCACCATCAGACGGCATATCCGTATAAACGGATATGCCGTTTTTCTTTACCGGATTGCGAATAAAATCGAAATTGATTTGAATCAATACGTGATAACAATTTTTGTTTAATAATACTGATATGGAATCTAGATTGGGTTGTTTGGTAGTTTACTGTTTTTTCAATCTATCTCGATTTTACCTCTTTCCTCTTGATGTGTGTGTGTTTGGGTGTGGCTGTCGCCACCCCTTTTTTTTAGTTTTAACGTGAAGTAAAATCCGTAACAGCAAATTCTTAATCCTAATCATTTATCCGGAAATAACATCATGAGCAATAAATTGATGCCGCCTTCAGAATTACCAAATAGCCAAGACTTACGGGCAGTATTGGCGTACAACATGCGGCTTTTCCGCGTGAACAAGGGCTGGTCTCAGGAAGAGCTGGCACGCCAATGCGGTTTGGACAGAACTTATGTATCGGCTGTGGAACGCAAACGCTGGAACATTGCATTGTCGAATATTGAAAAGATGGCGACGGCTTTAGGTGTAGCGGCGTATCAGTTGCTGCTGCCGCCGCAAGAACTGTTGAATCTGATGACCCGTCTCCCCGATACCCTCCAAATGCCGTCTGAAACCGATATTTGACCGTCAAACTATCTGTCCACCTCCCTGCCTACTCGAAAGAATAAAATGTCTGCAAATTTGCCTTCAGTATTGGAAACCTTCCGGCAGCAGCGTGATGCCACACAAGAGCATTATTTGAAAACCAACCGCGTGTCGGTATTTTTCAGGGAATATACGGCGGTAGTCGAAACCTTACTGGCGGCATTGTGGGTAGAACATTTTCAAAACAGTGCATTATGCCTAATGGCGGTAGGCGGTTTCGGTAGGAAGGAGCTGTATCCCTGTTCGGACGTGGATTTGGCAGTGGTTTCACCCAATCCGCTTTCAGACAGCATCCAAGAACAAATCGCCCGATTTGTTCAAACCCTGTGGGACTGCAAACTGATGCCCTCGGTCAAAAGCGGCAGCGTTGATGAACTATGTGAAAGCGTGCGCAATGATATTACGGGGGACACGGCGTTTTTAGAGGCTCGTTTTTTGTTCGGCAACCGCCAGACAGCAGACGAGTTGACGGAAAAAATGAACGCGCAACGCAATGTAGCGGCGTTTATCGAAGCAAAATTGGTGGAGATGGAACACCGCCATGCCAAATCGCAAGGTTCAGGGGCGGTATTGGAACCAAACATAAAAAGCTGTCCCGGTGGTCTTCGCGACATCCACACCCTGCTTTGGATAGCGAAAGCGCAAGGCTTGGCGGCCAACCTGCCTGCGCTGGTCAAACAAGGCATTCTGACGCGCACTGAAGCCGGCATGCTTTCGCACGGCTACCGCCGCCTCGCCCACATCCGCATCCATCTGCATTTAAACGCGAAGCGCGCCGAAGACCGCCTGCTGTTCGATTTGCAGCCGCAAGTTGCCGAAAGCATGGGCTATAAAGGCATGAACCTCCGCCGTCAAAGCGAAGAACTGATGCGCGTGTTTTACCGCGCGATTAAAACCATCAAACAACTGAGCGGCATCCTCACGCCCATGCTGCAAAGCCGCGTCTCCTCCACGCCGTTGCGCGTTACCCTGCGGATTGACGACGACTACATCCAAGTGAACAACCAAATCGCCGCGCGGCACACCGATATTTTTTTCAGACGGCCCGAACACATTTTTAAAATCGTCGAAATCATGCAGCAGCGCAACGATATTACTACGCTCGAACCGCAAACCCTGCGCGCTTGGTGGGGGGCGACGCGCAAAATCAACCGCAGTTTCTACCAAAATCCCGAAAACCGCCGCCGCTTCGCCGGCTTTTTCCGCAGCGGCAACGGACTGACCCAAACCCTGCGTTTTCTCAACCTCTACGGCGTGTTGGGCCGCTACCTGCCCGCGTGGGAAAAAATCGTCGGACTGCTCCAGCATGACCTGTTCCACATCTATCCCGTGGACGACCACATCCTCGCCGTCGTCCGCAACATCCGCCGCCTTGCCTTAGATATGCACAGCCACGAGCTGCCCTACGCCTCCGCACTGATGCAGTCCTTTGAAAAACAAGATATCCTTTATCTCGCCGCCTTTTTCCACGACATCGCCAAAGGACGCGGCGGCGACCATGCCGTACAAGGCATCGCAGACGCGCGCCAATTTGCCGCCGACCACTTTCTGATCGAAGAAGAAAGCGACCTGCTCGCCTGGCTGGTCGAAAACCACCTGCTCATGTCCACCGTCGCCCAAAAAGAAGACATCCAAGACCCCGACGTACTCGATGCATTCTGCAAACGCGTGCAAAACCACGAACGTCTCAGCGCACTCTACCTTCTGACCATCTCAGACATACGCGGCACCAATCCCAAACTGTGGAACGCATGGCGCGCCAGCCTGTTGGAAAGCCTGTTCCATGCTGCCAGCCGCTACCTCGCAGGCAACGGCGGCAACCCGCACGCCCTGTTCGGCCGCCGCCAACAAGAAGCCGCCGATTTGCTCACCCGCGCCGCCGTCCCCGAAAAACAACAGAAAAAACTATGGAACGCGCTCGGTTCCGCCTATTTCGCCCGCCATCAGTCCCGCGAAATCCTGTGGCACGCCGCCAACCTCGTACACGACTTTGAAACACCCATCGTCCGCAGCCGCATCCTGCCCAAGAGCGACAGCTTCCAAGTCATGGTCTTCATGCCCAACGGCCCGCGCCTGTTCGCCCGCCTCTGTCGCATCTTCAGCCGCCACGGCTTCGACATCCTCGCCGCCCGCGCCTTCATCACCGAACACGACTACATCCTCGACACCTTCATCGTACAAATCCCCTCGCAGCACGCCCCCGAAGACTACCCCGACATCCAAAGCGCGCTCGAAGCCGAACTCAACAGCTTTATCCACGGACACACCGTTGCCGAAACCCAAAGCCGCAGCCGCCGCATCAGCCGCCGCAGCCGCTACATGCCGATCGCGCCCAGTATCACCATTACCCCCGAAGAAGACTACCCCGACTGGTACTCCGTCGAAATCACCGCCGTCAACCGCCCTTTCCTGCTCGCCGATATGGCGGAAGTCTTTTTCGCCCACAACGTCAGCCTGCGCTACGCCAAAATTTCCACGCTGGATGAACGCGTCGAAGACAGTTTTACCGTTTTCAGCCCCGATCTGAAAAATCCGAAAATCCAATCTACCCTGAAACAGGCTTTGTTGGAACAATTAACATGATTCCTCTTCCTTTTTCAGACGGCATTAGCCCTTCTGTTTTCCAACTATCCTGCAACGGATAAATATTGTAAACAATATTGGCTGCCAAGACGCAAGTACCATGTTATAATGCCGTGCATCTCGCACAAACTGAAAGACCGAGCATCATGCGTATCGTAGAAAAAGCCTATACTTTCGACGACGTCCTGTTGGTTCCTGCACATTCAACCGTGCTGCCCCGAGATGTCAAGCTTCAAACCAAACTCACCCGCGACATCACGCTCAACCTCCCCCTGCTTTCTGCGGCAATGGATACCGTTACCGAAGCGCGTTTGGCCATCTCTATGGCGCAAGAAGGCGGCATCGGCATTATCCATAAGAACATGACTCCGGAGTTGCAAGCGCGTGCGGTTTCCAAAGTGAAGCGCCATGAGAGCGGCGTGGTGAAAGATCCCGTTATCGTTGCACCGACCGCATTGATCCGTGAAGTTTTGGAAATGCGCGCGCAGCGCAAACGCAAAATGTCCGGCCTGCCTGTCGTTGAAAACGGCAAAGTGGTCGGTATCGTAACCAACCGCGACCTGCGTTTTGAAAACCGTCTCGATCTGCCTGTTTCTGCCATCATGACACCGCGCGAACGTTTGGTTACTGTTCCCGAAGGTACCTGCATCGATGAAGCCCGAGAAGTCATGCATGCGCACAAAGTCGAGCGCGTTTTGGTATTGAACGACCAAGACGAACTCAAAGGTCTGATTACCGTTAAAGACATTCTGAAAACAACCGAATTCCCTAATGCCAATAAAGATGCCGAAGGCCGCTTGCGCGTCGGTGCCGCGGTGGGTACCGGCGGCGATACCGAAGAGCGCGTCAAAGCATTGGTAGAAGCAGGCGTGGACGTAATTGTGGTCGATACTGCCCACGGTCATAGCCAAGGCGTTATCGATCGTGTGCGCTGGGTAAAAGAAACCTATCCGCACATCCAAGTCATCGGCGGCAACATTGCGACTGCCCAAGCTGCTTTGGATTTGGTGGCTGCAGGTGCGGATGCCGTTAAAGTCGGTATCGGCCCGGGCTCGATTTGTACGACCCGTATCGTAGCCGGCGTGGGCGTGCCCCAGCTGACTGCGATTCACAATGTTTCCGAAGCTCTGAAAGGCACGGGCGTTCCTCTGATTGCCGACGGTGGTATCCGCTTCTCCGGCGATATTGCCAAAGCACTTGCTGCCGGCGCATACAGCGTCATGCTCGGCGGTATGTTTGCCGGTACGGAAGAAGCACCGGGCGAAATCGAACTCTATCAAGGCCGCTCTTACAAGTCTTACCGCGGCATGGGTTCGTTGGGTGCGATGAGCCAAGGTTCAGCCGACCGCTACTTCCAAGACAAAACCGACAGCGCAGACAAATATGTTCCTGAAGGCATCGAAGGCCGTGTACCTTACAAAGGCCCGATCGTGAACATCATCCACCAGCTGACCGGAGGCCTGCGCTCCAGCATGGGGTATTTGGGTTGCGCTAATATTGCTGAAATGCACGAGAAAGCAGAATTTGTGGAAATCACTTCTGCCGGCATGAGCGAATCTCACGTTCACGACGTACAAATCACTAAAGAAGCGCCGAACTATCATCGCTGATTCAAGCAGTCTTTATTAAAATGCCGTCTGAAACCCGATTTTAAGGTTTCAGACGGCATTTTTAAATTGACCGAGAATAATAGCCTATCCGATAAAACGGATAGGCCATAAAAAGATAGGCAACTGTGTCATGGCAGGCATGGCTTGGGATTTTTCTTAAACGCTTCTACTACCCGCTCCGACCCACATTATCTGCCTTTCGTTTTTTTTATTTTAATCGAAACCGATTTTTTTGCCTTTTTCTTCGGCAGCGCGGCAACAGACTTACCTCTTTCCTTTGCCTTGCAGTCTCGGGCTGCTTGTTTCTTTGCAACAGTTCTCGGCTTGCTTTGCACAACCGCCTTTGCCGGCTTGGCATATTGGGATGATTTAATCTTCCTCCGCCTACCCGCAACTCCTCCTGCAATCAAAATAAAATCGATTTTACTGGTATTCAAATCAGCACGGGCAACTTTAACGGTAACCCTATCCCCCATGTTGAAACGGATTCCGCTGCGTTCGCCTTCTATCGCCATGATTTCGGGGCGGAAATTGAAATAGTCTTCGCCCAAATCGCTGATGTGTACCAAGCCGTCAATGTGGATGCCGTCCAAAGTAACGAAGAGGCCAAAGTGGGTCATGCCGGAGATTTTGCCTTCGAATATTTCGCCGACTTTATCGCGCATATAATAGGTTTTCAGCCAGTTTTCCACGTCGCGGCTGGCGTCGTCGGCACGGCGCTCACAGAACGAGGTATGCACGCCCAAAGCCTGCCAGCTTTTGTTTGGCGTGTAGGTCTGCTGGTTCAACACAGCTTTGATGGCGCGGTGGACGGTCAGGTCGGGATAGCGGCGGATGGGCGAGGTAAAGTGGGCGTATGCTTCGTAGGCAAGACCAAAGTGTCCGTCGCAATGCGGTTCGTAAACTGCCTGCTGCATGGAGCGCAGCATCATGACTTGCAGCAATTCGGCATCGGGTCTGCCTTTGAATTGTTCGGCAAGCACGGCATAGTCTTTCGGCGTCGGTTTGTCTCCGCCGCCCAGTTGCAAACCCAATAAGCCGAGCTGCTCGCGCAGGGTGGCGAGTTTTTCGGGTGTCGGGCCCAAGTGATTGCGGAATAGTGCGACATGTTTGTTTTTCATCAAAAACTCTGCCGCACAGACGTTCGCCGCCAACATACATTCTTCAATCAGCTTGTGGGCTTCATTACGGACAACGGGAACGATTTTTTCGATTTTACCGTTATCGTCGAAAAGCATTTGGGTTTCGATACTGTCAAACTCTACCGCGCCACGTTCGAAGCGTTTTTTCTGAAGGATTTTGAAGAGTTTGTAGAGGGTGTCAATTTGGGCTTTGTGCGGATGGTCGAGGCCGTCTGAAATCCAATCCCAGACTTGATTGTAAGTCAGACGGGTATGGGAACGCATAACCGCAGGGTAGAAGCGGTATTCTTTAATATTGCCCGCGTAAGTGATGACCATATCACACACCATGCACAAACGCTCGACATTAGGATTGAGCGAGCAAATGCCGTTGGACAGATTTTCCGGCAACATGGGAATCACGCGGCGCGGGAAGTAAACACTGGTGCTGCGTTCCTGAGCGTCCGTGTCGATAGCGTCATCGGGGCGGACATAATGGCTGACATCGGCAATCGCCACAACCAAACGGTAATTGCGTCCGATTTTTTCGGCAAACACGGCATCGTCAAAATCACGCGCCGTTTCGCCGTCAATCGTTACCAAAGGCAAATCGCGCAAATCGACGCGGCCTTTCAAATCACTTTTACGAACATGGTCGGGGATTTTTCTCGCAGCTTTGGCACACGCTTCGCTGAATTGGTGCGGTAAATGGTGTTTGCGCACGGCGATTTCGATTTCCATGCCGCTGTCGGCATAATCGCCCAATACTTCAATGATTTTCGCTACGGCTGGGCGGTTCTGCTCGGGATAAGTCTCGATTTCGCCGACGATGACCTGACCGGATTCGGGTTTGAAATGCGCGACACTGTCAGGTTCCAAGACAATGCTTTGGTTCAGGCGTTTGTCTTCTGCTTCCAAAATCGCCACGCCGCGATCCATATAGAAACGACCAACCACTTTGCTTTGCGCGCGTTCTACAATATCCAAAACCGTACCTTCGCGGCGGCCTCTGCGGTCGATGCCGGCAGGGCGGACGGTAACAATGTCGCCGTGCATGATGCCGCGCATTTGGCGTTCGTATAAAACGAAATCGCCGTCTTTGGTGGGCGTGAGCGGTACGGCGAAGCCGAAACCGTCTTTGTGTGCCTCGACACGGCATTTGACCAAATCTAATTTGTCCGCCGCGCAGACCGCACCGCGACGGTTGATTAAAACCTGACCGTCCCGCGCCATCGCTTTCAGACGACGTTCGAAAAATTCATACTCTTCTTCCTTAATCGACAATTCGCGTGCCAAAGCTTCAATCTTGGACGGTACGCCTTTACGTTCAAGCAGCTCGACAATCCATTCCCTACTTGGCAAGGGATGTTCATAACGCTGTTTCTCCCGACTCAAAAACGGGTCTTTTTCCCGTAAATTTAAATATTTAATATTTTTGTTCATTTTGACCGTTGACATTCTTTTTATGACCTATATAATAGCGACTTCTTTGCGGAAGGACACTGTACCGCAAAACAGTGAATAAAGCAAAGCCCAGGTGGCGGAATTGGTAGACGCGCTAGCTTCAGGTGCTAGTATCCTCACGGGTGTGGAAGTTCGAGTCTTCTCCTGGGCACCAATCATGCTTTGCTTTATTTAGATATTTATATTGCCCAGGTGGCGGAATTGGTAGACGCGCTAGCTTCAGGTGCTAGTATCCTCACGGGTGTGGAAGTTCGAGTCTTCTCCTGGGCACCAATAATAATTTATCCTGTTAAGGGTAAATTCCGCCATTAGAGAGGTGGATGAGTGGTTTAAGTCGCACGCCTGGAAAGCGTGTATACGTGAATAGCGTATCGAGGGTTCGAATCCCTTCCTCTCTGCCAGTTATACTTTCAAAAGTTTTATAAACTTTTAAAATAAGAAAAAAGCTCCATAAATACTTATGGGGCTTTTTTCTATCCAACCTTAAAAACACTTTTCAACAGATTTAAATCTTTTTTGTTTTTTGGTATTTTATCTGATATCAGACAACTAACGTATGAAATATACCTGTCGGCTATCATAAGTCAGGATTTTACCGTCAAGGCTGCTGCATTCGAACTAAACACCCCCTGTTTTCACCTGCCTCTTCCATATAGCCAAACTGCTTCTCTGCACGTAAACACCATGTAACACATACAATTTCAGCACAAACATATCACTTTTTTTTCATACCATATCCAATATAAATGTTCTAAAAACAAATGCCGTCTGAAACACTTTCAGACGGCATTAACTCATCATTCAAACATCAATCCAGCTTTTTAAAATGACGACGGCGTTCCAATTCGCTCAAGTAACGCTTACGCAGACGGATGGATTGCGGCGTGATTTCTACCAGCTCATCATCATCGATAAACTCGACCGCACCTTCCAGCGTCAGTTTAATCGGCGTAGTCAGGCGCACCGCTTCGTCAGTGCCGCTGGCACGGACGTTGGTAAGTTTTTTACCTTTGAGCGGATTAACGACCAAATCGTTTTCTCGGCTGTGAATACCGATAATCATGCCTTCGTAGATTTTGTCGTTGGGTGATACGAACATACGGCCACGGTCTTCAAGATTCCACAAGGCGTAAGCAACCGCCTCACCCTGCTCTTGGGACACCAGTACGCCGTTGTGACGGCCGGGCATATCGGGTTTTACGGGCGCATAGTCGTCGAACACGTGGCTCATCAGACCGACACCACGCGTCAGAGTCATGAATTCGCCTTGGAAACCGATTAAGCCGCGCGCAGGAATATGGTATTCGAGGCGGGTACGGCCGTTGCCGTCGCTTTCCATATTGGTCAATTCGCCACGGCGACGACCGAGTTCTTCCATTACCGCGCCTTGGTTGTCGTCGGGTACGTCCACAGTCAGGTTTTCATAAGGTTCGCATTTTTGACCGTCGATGTCGCGGTACACAACGCGCGGCTTGCCGACTGCCAGTTCATAGCCTTCGCGGCGCATGTTTTCCAGCAAAATGGTCAGGTGCAGTTCGCCGCGCCCGGATACGCGGAACACGTCGGCATCGGCGGTGTCTTCCACGCGCAGGGCAACGTTGGTCAGTAATTCTTTTTGCAGGCGGTCGCGGATTTGGCGGCTGGTCACGAATTTGCCTTCGGTACCCGCGAGTGGGCTGGTGTTCACCATAAAGTCCATGGTCAGCGTCGGTTCGTCCACGCTCAACATCGGCAGACCTTTAGGGTTTTCTTTGTCGGTGATGGTTACGCCGATACCGATGTCTTCGATACCGGAAATAATCACGATGTCGCCGGCTTCGGCTTCTTCAAGCGGTATGCGTTCCAAACCTTTGAAACCCAACAGTTGGTTGATGCGGCCTTGGGCGATTTGCTGATCGTGATTCATCACGGCAACGACCTGACCGGGTTTGATACGTCCGTTCAAGATACGACCGATGCCGAGACGGCCGGTGTAGTTGTCGTAGTCGAGCTGGGAGATTTGCAGTTGCAGCGTTTCGTCCGCGCTGCCGCTCGGTGCGGGCGTGTGTTTTAAGATGGTGTCGAACAGCGGACGCATGTCGTTGCTCTCGTCAGTTTCTTCCAGTTTGGCGAAACCGGACAAACCGGAAGCGTAGACAATCGGGAAGTCCAACTGCTCGTCGGTTGCGCCCAAGTTGTCGAAGAGTTCGAAAGTTTGGTCGATGACCCAGCTCGGACGAGCGGACGGTTTGTCGATTTTATTGATGACGACGATCGGTTTCAGTCCCAAAGCCAAGGCTTTTTTAGTTACAAAACGGGTTTGCGGCATCGGACCTTCTTGCGCATCCACCAACAATACGACGCAGTCCACCATACCCAAAACGCGCTCCACTTCGCCGCCGAAGTCGGCGTGTCCCGGCGTGTCGACGATGTTGATGTGGTAGCCTTCGTAATCGATGGCGGTGTTTTTGGCGAGGATGGTAATGCCGCGTTCTTTTTCAAGGTCGTTGCTGTCCATCACGCGCTCGTCAACCTGCTGGTTGGCGCGGAATGTACCGGATTGGCGCAGCAGTTGGTCAACTAATGTGGTTTTGCCGTGGTCGACGTGGGCGATAATGGCAATGTTGCGAATTTGTTTCATGGTTAATATTTTTCAAAATCTAGAAAAGATAACTGCACATTGTACCATGATTTATTGAATGCCATTGAGAAAATGGCAGTGCTTTTACCTTTCAGACGGCATTCTCATGCAGACCGGCCGTTATATTGTTTCTCAGCCACCTTGCTGCCGGGGCGATTTCCCCCGCCAGCAATCCGGCCTTGATGCCCGCCGATTCCATCATGACATCTGCCGCCGCACCGTGCAGCCAAACTCCGGCACACGCTGCTTCAAACGGTTTCAAGCCTTGCGCAAGCAAACTTCCGACTATACCGCCTAACACATCTCCGCTTCCCGCCGTAGCCAGCCCGGCATTACCGCTATGGTTGACATAGATTTCCGTATCCGGTGCTGCAACCAGTGTTTTGTGTCCCTTTAAAACCACGGTTGCACCGAAAATTTCCCCTATCTTCCTTACTGCCACCGTCCGATCTGCCTGAACCTGTACAACCGTCGTTCCAAGCAGGCGCGCGGCTTCGGCGGGATGCGGCGTTAAAATCAGATTTTTACACCCCCGCGCCATACTTCGGATTTCAGTATCGGCTGATAATATATTCAATGCATCCGCATCCAAAAGCATCTGGCTGTCCGCATGTTCCGTTAAAATTCCGGCAAGCGTTCCGACCGCCGCCCTACCTGTACCCAATCCGCAACCGACAACCCAGGCGCTTATATCCTGACGTTTGGCCAAACTGTCCGCCGTATCCAGCATAATCTCGGGAAAACCGGCAATGACGGCAAAAGGCAGCGTATCCTGATTGAAACCTGCCCACACCTTGCCGCAGCCAAGATACATCGCCGCGGATGCTGCTAATATGGGCGCGCCGCTCATACCCGTAGCACCGCCAACAACCGCCAGCGTGCCGAAAATGCCTTTATGGGCATTTTCAGGCCGCACCTTGAAAGCCCTGGGAAACTGAGATACCGTCTGAAGCATACGGCGGCGGCTTTCTCCTGAAATGCGGAAAACGGGAAACATTATCCCTCCAATCGGTTAAAATAAGGCTTGAAGAAACTGATTTTACCGCCGGAAACCGATTATGAAAAACAAAACCAAAGTCTGGGACTTCCCCACTCGCCTTTTCCACTGGCTGCTTGCCTCATCACTGCCCTTTATGTGGTATAGCGCAAAAGCCGGAGGCAGCCTGCTTCAATGGCACACGCGTATCGGGCTGCTCATCCTTTTCCTGCTCATATTCCGTATATGCTGGGGTATTTGGGGCAGCGATACCGCCCGTTTTTCCCGTTTTGTCCGCGGATGGACGGGTATCAGGGAGTATATGAAAAACGGTATTCCCGAACACGTCCAACCCGGACACAACCCCTTGGGCGCACTGATGGTCGTTGCGCTTTTGACCGCCGTCTCATTTCAAGTCGGCACCGGGCTTTTTGCCGCCGATGAAAACACCTTCAGCACCAACGGCTACCTCAACCATTTGGTTTCCGAACATACAGGCAGCCTTATGAGGAAAATCCACCTCAACTTTTTCAACCTGCTCGCCGTTTTTTCCGCCATTCATATCGCTGCCGTCGCCGCGTACCGAGTGTTCAAAAAGAAAAATCTGGTTATGCCGATGATTACAGGCTTCAAATATATCGAAGGCAAAACTTCCATACGCTTTGCCGGCAAAGCCGCGCTTGCCGCTGCATTATTGATTGCCGCACTTACCGTAGCTGCCGTTTTATTCCTTTCCTGAAATTTGAACATTATGCCGTCTGAAGCCTTTTCACCTTTCAGACGGCATTTTGACAAATCCGTCACACATCCTGCTTAAGCGACTCCGAATCTATTTGCAATTTCCACATATTAGTAATACTTGGTATAAAATGCCTCCTTTTCCCAATCCCAAAACACAGTACATAATGCCGTCTTAGCATCATCCATTTCTCTGACAGCATAAAAACAAGGAAATATACCATGCCAGACTACCGCTCCAAAACCTCCACCCACGGCCGCAATATGGCGGGCGCACGCGCATTGTGGCGCGCCACCGGCGTGATGGAAACCGACTTCGGCAAACCTATTATCGCCGTTGCCAACTCGTTCACCCAATTCGTGCCCGGCCATGTCCACCTACACAACATGGGTCAGCTGGTTGCCCGCGAAATCGAAAAAGCCGGCGCAATCGCCAAAGAATTCAACACCATCGCCATCGACGACGGCATCGCCATGGGACACAGCGGCATGTTGTACTCCCTGCCCAGCCGCGATTTGATTGCCGACTCCATCGAATACATGGTCAACGCCCACTGCGCCGACGCGCTGGTATGCATTTCCAACTGCGACAAAATCACCCCGGGAATGCTGATTGCCGCCATGCGCCTGAACATCCCGACCATCTTCGTTTCCGGCGGTCCGATGGAAGCGGGCAAGGTCATCGGCGTGGCCAACATCCAACCCGAACGCCGCTTGGACTTGATTGACGCCATGATTGAATCGGCGGACGACAATGTCAGCAACCAACAGGTTGAAGAAGTTGAACAAAATGCCTGCCCGACCTGCGGCTCCTGCTCCGGCATGTTCACCGCCAACTCCATGAACTGCCTGACCGAAGCGCTCGGCCTGTCCCTGCCCGGCAACGGCTCCTACCTCGCCACCCACGCCGGCCGCAAAGAATTGTTCCTCGAAGCCGGCCGCATGATTGTCGAAATCACCAAACGCTACTATGAGCAGGACGACGAAACCGTGCTGCCGCGCAGCATCGCCACTAAAAAAGCGTTTGAAAACGCCATGACCATGGACATCGCCATGGGCGGCTCCACCAACACCATCCTGCACTTGCTCGCCGTCGCCAACGAAGCGGGCGTGGATTTCAAAATGGCCGATATCGACCGCTTAAGCCGCGTCGTGCCCTGCATCTGCAAAACCGCGCCAAACAATCACGATTATTATATGGAAGACGTGCACCGCGCAGGCGGCATCTTCGCCATCCTGAAAGAATTGGACAAAGCGGGCAAACTGCACACCGACGTGTACACCATCCACGCGCCGACGCTGAAAGACGCGATTGAAAAATGGGACGTAACCAATCCTGAAAACACCCACGCCATCGAACGCTTCAAAGCCGCGCCTGGCGGCGTACGCACCACACAAGCGTTCTCGCAAAACCGCATGTGGAAAACCCTCGACCTCGACCGTGAAAAAGGCTGTATCCGCGATGTCGAACACGCCTACTCGCAAGACGGCGGTTTAGCGGTCTTGTTCGGCAATATCGCCGAACGCGGCTGCGTAGTGAAAACCGCAGGCGTGGACGAGAGCATCCTCAAATTCACCGGCCGCGCCCGCGTGTTTGAAAGCCAAGAAGACGCAGTAGAAGGCATTTTGGGCAACCAAATCGTGGCTGGCGATATCGTCATCATCCGCTACGAAGGCCCTAAAGGCGGCCCGGGCATGCAAGAAATGCTATACCCGACTTCCTACCTGAAATCCAAAGGTTTGGGTAAAGCCTGTGCCCTGCTGACTGACGGACGCTTCTCCGGCGGTACTTCTGGCCTCTCCATCGGCCACGCTTCACCTGAAGCGGCAGAAGGCGGTGCCATCGGTTTGGTACACGAAGGCGACACCATCGAAATCGATATTCCAAACCGCAGCATCAACCTGAAAGTGTCCGACGAAGAACTCGCCGCCCGCCGCGCCGAAATGGAAGCGCTCGGCAGCAAAGCATGGAAGCCTGAAAACCGCGACCGCTACGTCTCCGCAGCCCTGCGTGCCTACGGCGCGATGGCGACTTCCGCCGACAAAGGTGCGGTGCGCGACGTATCGCAAATCGAAAGATAAGCCCTTCCGAAACGCGCGGCAAATGCCGTCTGAACAGCAAAGGTCTGATTATGGACAAATTTATCTGGGCGATGGCGGTATTTGCCGCGATTTTGGCTCTCGTTATCGGTGGCGGTTTTACTGCATTAGAATACCTCAAGCAATCTCCTTATACGGTAAAACAAGAGGCTCAGGACAAAATAACGGAAAACACGCCCACTTCCCAAGTTACCGGAAAAACGACAGCTTCAAAAAGCGGAAAACCACCTGAAAATGCAGGTACGGAAAAAACCACCGGGAGTGTCTCTATCATCGGTGTCGGCGACATCATGCTCGGCAGTAATTATCCTGCCGCCTACTTACCCGATACCAATATCCTGAAAAATATTGAAACCGTACTGCAAGATGCAGACATCACCGTCGGAAACCTTGAAGGCACTTTGTTTGACGAAGGCGGTACGCCGAAAAAATGTGCCGACCCAAAAATCTGTCCCCTTTTCCGTACACCCTCTTCATACGGGCAATATCTTGCCGATGCCGGTTTTGATTATCTCAACCTTGCCAATGACCACATCAACGACTTTGGCGAACAAGGCATAATGGCAACCGCCGTCAACCTGGAAGAACTGAACATCAAATTTTCCGGTATCGAAAATAAATTTGAGACCGCCATACTGAAGAAAAACGGTGTGAAATACGGCTTCGTATCATTTGCCGCAAGCCCGGCCGCCGTCAAATTGAATGATTACGCAAAAGCCAAAAGACTAATTGCGCAAACTAAAGAAAAAACCGATATCGTCATCGTCATGTTTCATGTCCGGACAGAAGGCAGGCAGGCAGAACAGCTACCTTTCTCTACCAAAATATCTCATGGGGAAAACAGGGGAAATGTTGTCGAGTTTGCAAGGCTGGCCGTCGATTCCGGCGCGGATGTTGTATTCGGACAGGTACCGCGCGTAACACGCGCCGTCGAACTTTACAAAAACCGCTTTATCTCGTACGGCAGCGGCAGCCTTGCCGCCTACACTGCAACCGACAATGAAGGAATCGGCGGCATTGCACCCATTTTCAAAATTATTACGGACAAACAAGGCAAATTTATTTCCGGAACCATCATCCCGATTACCCAAGCCAGCGACAAAACTCCCAAAATCGACCCTGAAAAAACCGTTATTGAGCGGATTATTTATCTGAACCACAGCGATTTCCCCAACGGGAACGGACTGGATGTCTCCCCCGACGGCAGCATCACGCGCCGGTAAAAGATATTCAAAATAATGTCTAAAAGAAAATGCCGTCTGAAACCTTTCAATGTTTCAGACGGCATTTTTGCAATCATCAATAATCGACTTTAATCCGTGAGGCTTTTTCCACTTCGGCGATCTCGCCTTCCAGCTCAAACTGTAAGGGATACAGGTTAAGCTTTTCCATCAGGATTCTATCGCCGTCCTCATCAGGATTGCCTGTGGTCAACAGCTTGTCGCCGTAAAAAATCGAGTTCGCGCCCGCCATGAAGCACATCGCCTGCATTGCTTCAGGCATATTGCTGCGCCCTGCCGAGAGGCGGACATAACTTTGCGGCATGGTAATCCGCGCTACGGCAATCGTACGGACAAATTCAGTCCAATCCAAATCTTCCGCATCGGCCAGCGGCGTGCCTTCCACTTTGACCAGCTGGTTAATCGGCACGCTTTCGGGCTGCGGGTCGAGGTTGGCTAGACTGGCAATCAGTCCTGCACGCTCGGCACGGGTTTCGTTCATACCGACGATACCGCCGCAGCAGATTTTCAAACCGGCGTTGCGGACTTTACCCAAGGTATCCATACGGTCTTCGTGTTTACGGGTATGGATGATGTCGTTATAGCGTTCCGGATCGGTATCGAGGTTGTGATTGTAATAATCCAAGCCTGCCTCTTTAAAGTCTTCCGCCATGCCGTCTTCGAGCATACCGAACGTACCACAGGTTTCCATGCCTAATCCCTTGACGGCTTTAATGATTGCGGAAACCGTCTCCACGTCTTTAGGTTTGGGACCGCGCCACGCCGCGCCCATACAAAACCGGCTGGCACCGCGCGATTTGGCGATTTTGGCTTTTTCGACAATTTCATCCACATCCATCATCTGCTCTTTGCCCAGATTGGTATTGTGGTGCGCCGATTGCGGACAGTAGGCGCAATCTTCGGGACACCCGCCGGTTTTGATCGACAACAAAGTGGAAAGCTGGATTTCTCGCGGATTGAAATTCGTTCTGTGAACCTCTGCCGCACGATAGACCAAATCAAGAAAAGGAAGTTCGAAAAGTGCCTCTATATCACATTTTTTCCAATAACGGGCAGTAGGATGCGGCTTGCGCTCAGTTTGGCGGCGTAAAGCAACCGGTGAAACAGTCATGGTGTGTTCTCTCATGTTTGACAGTGTCGCAATGGCACTGCCGGCTTTACCGTCGGCGTAATGACGACGGCTGCGGGTTCATCATACTATTAGTACCTGCAAGTGTAGCGCGTTTGAAAATACGGGGCAAACGGTTTTTATCCCTGCTTTACATATGCAAAAATGCCGTCTGAACGGTTTCAGACGGCATTTTTGCTTCCTGACTATCTTAAAGCTTCAAGCAGCTTTCCGTGTATCCCGCCGAAACCGCCGTTGCTCATCACCAAAATATGGTCGCCGGCTTCGGCGTTTTTCACGATTTCGGCAACGAAGGCATCGAAGTCTTTGCCGACGTGCAGCTTGCCGCCCAAAGGCGCGAGGGCTTCGGCGACGTCCCAATCCACGCCGCCGGCGTAGCAGAACACTTGGTCGGCACCTTTGAGACTTTCGTGCAGGGCGGCTTTCATGGTGCCGAGCTTCATGGTGTTTGAACGCGGCTCAAGGACGGCGAGGATGCGGGCGTTTCCAATGCGCTGGCGCAGGCCTTCGATGGTGGTTTCGATGGCGGTCGGATGGTGGGCGAAGTCGTCGTAAACGGTGATGCCGTTTACCGTGCCTTTGATTTCCATGCGGCGTTTGACGTTTTTAAACGCGCTCAAGGCTTCGCAGGCCGTCTGAATATCGACTCCGGTATGACGTGCGGCGGCGATGACGGCGAGCGCGTTCATGCGGTTGTGTCCGCCCATCAAGTCCCATGCGACGTATCCGGCTTTTTTTCCGTCAAGCAATACGTCGAATGAGCCGTCGGCATTGACTTCGCCGAGCTGCCAGCCGTGTTCGGTACCGAATTTTTCCGCCGGCGTCCAGCAGCCTTTGTCCAAAGTGTCTTGCAGGCTTTGCTGCTGTCCGTTGCAGACGATTAAGCCTTCAGACGGCACGGTGCGTACGAGGTGGTGGAACTGAGTCTGTATCGCGCCTAAGTCGGCAAAGATGTCGGCGTGGTCGAATTCCAGATTGTTCAACACGGCGGTACGCGGGCGGTAATGCACGAATTTGGAGCGTTTGTCGAAAAAGGCGGTGTCGTATTCGTCGGCTTCGATGACGAAAAACGGCGATTTGCTGTTCGGGTCTTGACGCGGCGTTTGCGGCAGTCGGGCGGAAACGCTGAAGTTTTCCGGTACGCCGCCGATGAGGAAGCCCGGTGCGAGTCCGGCATATTCCAAGACCCATGCGAGCATGGACGCGGTAGTCGTTTTGCCGTGCGTCCCCGCCACGCCGAGTACCCAATGATGGTGCAGCACGTTTTCCGACAGCCATTGCGGACCGGAAATATAAGGCAGGCCGCGGTTCAAAATCGCTTCAACCACATCCATCCCGCGCTTGGCGACATTGCCGATAACGTAAACGTCGGCTTTAAATTCGTCCAACTGCGCGGCATCGAAGCCTTCGTGCACGTCTATGCCCAAGGCTTCGAGCTGGGTGCTCATCGGCGGATACATCTTCGCGTCGCAACCGCTGACTTTGAACCCGGCTTCTTTGGCAATGGCGGCCACTCCGCCCATAAACGTGCCGCCGATACCGATAATGTGGATGTGTTTCATCAGAGTTCCCTAATCGTTCAAATTCTATTGTTCAACGCCGTCATGGCTGATTCGGTTTCAATCAATGCGTCTTTGCACCGGTATTCGAAGCATCCTTATGCGTATTCTCTTTCGGATTTTGGACGTGTTCGTCCTTCCTCATATCCAAATTGTCATCAACCCCTGTGTTTTCCGCCCTGTCTTTTACTGCCGGCCTAACCGAACTGTATACCTGATCACGCCCCAAACCTGCGTTGGTACAATGTTTTCCCGGAGTTTGGCTGTAACTGGTTTTACCATTATGGCGGCACTCGTAAACATTTGCCGAAAATACGGTCTGAACCGCTGCAACAAGCAACATACTTCCGATAATTTTAGATACTCGCATATTAACCTCCTTTATTGTTCTTCTTTAAAAAAAGGAATGTATTTCAATAGAACTTCATCTAATTCTTTCATTCCTTGCTCATAATTGAATGGGTATTCCCAATCATCTCCTACTTTGATTTCAGAAATGTCTTTAAACTTCCGCTTAAGAGCGGATACTTTGTCCATATCGTCATCAATTTCCTGTTTGCCAAATGGTATTTTTCGCTTTTCTAATATCTCATCATAATAACAAGATAAATTAAGTAATAGCCCCCAAGCGCTATTTGCGATTACGACTAATCTATGTTTTTCTCTGGTTAAGTAATCTGCGCCACTATCATAGATTGCTCTTGTCGGATCATAAAAAAATTCGCAATTTTTCATGGTGCCCTCACACTTCAACCAATTCACAATTTTATACCCACTGCTCATAAAACGAGCATTACATATTACAGATTCCCAATAACGCCGTAAATCTTCCGTATTTATCAACAAACAATCTACTTGGTTAATAGCTGTTTTGTTTTCTAGTAAACTTTAACCCGTGGATTTCATAAAATTTTTTACCAAATTCTTTATTTGTTAAGATTCCATTAACCCGATTTTGAGCAATATCTGTCAAAACCATTTCCACCACATCCAAAACAAAACCGCCGCCGCCATGGCATTAGACAATAAGATGAGTTTCCACTGACCTGTCTTATGCGGTACGTCCCTTCTCGGCTTCAAAACGCCGCCATAAAAAAACGGCGACAGCAGCATAGAAGCGATACATAAGAAAATCAATACGCCGTAATAGATTTTTTCAGACGGCATTTCTTTTCCTCAATACGCTGCCCGTTGGCGCATCTGTTCAAACAGGCAGATTGTCGCCGCCATCGCGACATTTAAAGACTCGATTGCATCCTGCATCGGAATCCTGACACACTTGTCCGCCCTCTCTAAAACTGCTTTACCGACACCCGCGCCTTCGTTGCCAAACACCCAGGCTGTCGGTCCGCACAAATCTTCGCCATACAGAACTGCCTGCTTTTCCTCACGCAACGCGGTGGCAAACACACGGTCTTCATAGTGCGCCAACCATATTTCCAAATCCGTCTGCGGATAAATGTCCAACAGGAAATGCGCGCCCATACCCGCGCGTAATACCTTGGGCGACCAAACATCCGCTGAACCCCTGCCCAAAACGACCGTACCTACCGCTGCCGACGCCGCACTCCGTAAGACGGTGCCGACATTGCCCGGATCTTGCACGCCGTCCAAAACCACACAGTCGCCTTTGTCCGGCAAGGTTCCGCCCAATGGGATATCAATCAGTGTAAATATATCGTCTGCACAACTCAAGCTGCTGATTTTTTTCAATATGCCGTCTGAAACGGAAAAAATCCTGTCTTCCGGCAAAACCGCCGTCAATTTACGGACTTCTTCAGACGGCATTTTAGCTTCGGGAATATATACCCCGACCGGCTTTCTGCCGGATTGCAGGAAAACCTGAAGCAGGTGGACTCCCTCCAAAACGGTTTGGGCATACTGCCGCCTGAACTTCCCCTGCGACAACAGGCGCTGAAGATGCCTGATTTGTTCATTATTTGGCGAACTGATTTGCTTCACTTTACAGCCTTTTCAAGAATATATAATCGGACGGTATCCAATCGTCCACTAAGTAACAGCGATTTCGATTCCATCAAAATAAAACGGGAAAATCTGGATGTACGGGTAAAATGCCGTCTGAAACGGACAATCGGAAATCGGTACAGCAATTTGCCAACACAAGAGGACGGTTTTCCCTGTCAGCCACAACCGGCCAAAACGTGCGTAAGGCGGGTAAAACCCGTTTTTCCTGAAGGATTTTCTTCATATTTTTATGAATCCCGCCTATGGTTAGGCTGTCCGACGGCAAAACCGGCCGTAAAATCCCATCCTGTTCCAAAAGATGCTCAGGAAGCCCAAACGGATGACGTTTTAAAACAAATCCCTGCCCCGTCAATATTTCCCTTAAATTTCCGCTTATCTGCCTGTCTTTCAAAAACAGTAGTTTATCCATTTTTTCCAATGGGAACACAAACAGCCTGCCTGCATAATGATGCAATTCGAAGCCTTGCAAGCTCCAACGTCCGGTTTTTGCCTCTGCCAAAACGCGGGCAATATCGGCAAGGGCATTCTGATTGGGTAAGGGAACCGCATTTTCCTTCAAAAAATACCGCAAAATATGGGTTCTCCGACGAGGAGAAAACGTCAGCCACCGCGCCGTATCGAATCCTCCTGCCCCGCAGACAAAACGGTAGTCCTGAACGACAACTTCATCCAATAAAGCCAAATCTTCCTGCAAAACACGGATATTGTTCAACACATGACGGTCAAAATCAGGAATTCTTGCCGACAACTCAGGCAGAGCACTATGCCGGAACCAGTTCCGCAAATAACCCGTATCAGTATTGCTTTCATCCTCGATGTTCGACAAACCCTGTCTTTCCGCATAATCCTGCAATTCTTGGCGTGAAAAAGGCAGCAAAGGCCGCCAGATTATGCCCCTCGTACCTAAAGGACGTACAGACGGCATAGAGGACAAAGCGCGCAATCCCCCACCGCGTGCCACGGCGAGCATAAAGGTTTCGATTTGGTCGTCCCGATGGTGTGCCAAAGCAAGAATATCAAATTCTTTCTCCGAAAATACGGCATAACGCTTCTGCCTTGCCGCCGCTTCAATGCCCAAACCGTTTTTTTCCACACTGACCCTGACCGTTTCCAGCCTTACGCCCAGTGTATCGCAATAATTCCGGCAGAAATCCGCCCAAGCGTCGGCATGGGGACTCAAGCCGTGGTGGATGTGCAAAGCCTCAGGAATAAAGCCGCCCTTTTTTCCGGCACAAACAAGCAAGTGCAGCAAAACCACAGAATCCAAACCGCCGCTTAATGCTACCGCAATTTTTTGCCCATCCACCCCTTGAGGGAAACAGTTTCTCAATTGCTGTTCAAAAACATCCAAGGTCAACACAATTTTTTTCCGACAAAGAAAAAGCAAGCAGTTTCAAACAAACTGCTTGCCGCTGGTCCCATTTGAATTATTGCTCAGAAAATTTGCCGTAAGCCATGATGCGGTCAAAACGGCGGGAAAGCAAATCGGAAATCGGCATACTTTGAGCATCATGCAACTGTTTTTCCAAAACAGTTTTGACATTTCCCATAGTCTGCCCGAAATCCCTATGCGCACCACCCAAAGGCTCTTTAATGATGGTATCGATAAGCCCCAATTTTTGCAGGCGGTCAGCGGTAATGCCCAAGGCCTGTGCCGCATCCGCCGCTTTTTCGGCAGTTTTCCATAAGATGGAAGCGCATCCCTCAGGGGAAATAACGGAATAAGTCGAATACTGCAGCATATTGACATAGTCGCCCACGGCAACCGCCAGCGCACCACCCGAGCCCCCTTCTCCGATGACCGTACACAAAACCGGAACGCGCAAGCGCGTCAGTTCATACAAATTTTTACCGATAGCCTCGGACTGGCCGCGCTCTTCTGCACCGATACCCGGATAAGCACCCGGCGTATCGATAAAGGTGATAACCGGTAAGCCGAATTTCTCCGCCGTTTTCATCAGGCGCAAAGCCTTCCGATAACCCTCCGGACGGGGCATACCGAAATTACGGCGGATTTTTTCTTTAGTATCGCGCCCTTTCTGATGGCCTACCACTACAACGCTCTGTCCGTTAAACCGTGCCAATCCGCCTACAATCGCATGGTCGTCGGCAAAATGACGGTCTCCGTGCAGTTCTTCAAAATCGGTAAACAGTGCCTCAATGTAATCTAAAGTATAAGGACGCTGCGGATGCCGGGAAACCTGTGAAATTTGGGCAGGCGTAAGTTTGCTGAAAATAGACTTGGTTAAATCATCGCTTTTTTTCTGCAAACGGTGTATTTCATCCGAAATATCGACAGCGGATTCATCCTGAACAAAACGCAGTTCGTCGATTTTTCCGGTTAGTTCGGCTATAGGTTGTTCAAAATCCAAAAAAACAGGTTTCATAAAATGAAGCTCTCATCAACAGATTCTACCGTTATCATACGCTATTTGTGCATATTACGCAGTTAATTTATTGCCGCAGACCGTTTCCCGCCCACTATTTTCATATTCGGGCGTATGGGAAACAAAGGATTAGTGTATATACACTAGTTATAAAGCTGCGTATCTTATGCTAAACTCAAAACAAATTCAATTGCTTCAAAAATCATAATGAAAGATAACAATGATTCTTCTGCCATACGGCTGGACAAATGGCTGTGGGCCGCGCGCTTTTTCAAAACCAGGTCGTTGGCACAAAAACATATCGAACTGGGCAGGGTTCAGGTAAACGGTTCAAAGGTTAAAAACAGCAAATCCGTCGGCATCGGCGATATTATCGAGCTGACGCTCAATTCCCTACCCTATAAGATCGAAGTTAAAGGTTTGAACAATCAACGCCGTCCGGCACCGGAGGCGCGTTGCCTTTATGAAGAAGACCAGGCAACGGCAGACTTGAGGGAAAAACGCAGGCAGCTCGACGAATTCAGCCGTATCAGCCACGCGTATCCCGACGGCAGGCCGACTAAGCGCGACCGCCGCCAACTGGATAAAATGAAAAAAGGAAGCTGGTAGTCCGATTCCGTTTCCGGTGGCTGTTTGGATTTCAGACGGCAACAGTAAATGGTCTAACTTGCTTCGTTTATCCATGCCTGCTGTACGGCTTCAAGAATGCGTTCTCCGCAACGCGCCGGATCATCGTCGAATTCGGGAAGCGCCATAATCAAATCTCTCAATTGGGTAAAGCGCAGGCTTTTGGGGTCGATATCTTCGCCGTGAAGGTCGTAAAGGTCTTCAGCGATACGTTGTGTGTCTGTCCATTTCATATTAATTCTCCTGTATTTCCCGGCCTTTCAACCGTATAGAATATGTTCCAAATGCATACCTGCCAAGGATAGCCGAATGAATAATGCCTTAACCGCCAAACTGTCCAAACTGGTTTATACCGCTCCGGACAATCCCGATTTCCTTCCCAAAATAGGGGAATTTGACCGTCTGGTTCTATTGGTCCGCAGACTGTATCAGATACTCGACGAACAAAATGCCCTTTCCCAGCTGACGCTTTGCATCCGCTGTCAAAACCAAAGGGGGCTTATTGTCCTAGACGGTACACGGGCTGATTCCGATGCTGCAACAATACGTATGAAGCGGTGGCATATTTATACCCAAATTGCCGAACGTATGGCAAACCGTTATGACCGGATTTCCGTAACAATTGAAAATGAGACTGCTAATCCCACCCAACTTGAACAATACTATCTGGATATTGCCGATAAAACTGTCACTCTTTTTGGATTAAAGGAAGCGAAACTGCAGCAGCAAAAATATCCGGAAGATAAAACGCAGCAACAATCAATATTGAAAAAGCTATCCGAAAAGCCCGGTCAAAAACTGAGTATGATTAATACGAAAGCCAAAATAGAGCAATATGCGGCAAATCAGACACAAATACCTCTAAAAATTGCCCGACAACGGTTTATCTACCGCCCAAACTAAACTCCGGTTTACCCGTATCAAATACGGGATTACCCTTCTGCTCCGGCTTATGCATATCCAATGCCGTCTGAACCACATGATGTTTCAGACGGCATTGCGTCAATGGTCCTCTCGGGCATGATTGATAGTATATTTGGGAATTTCCACGACCAAATCTTCATCTGAGACGACTGCCTGACAGCTTAAACGTGAATCGGCTTCCAAACCCCATGCTTGGTCGAGCAGGTCTTCTTCCAATTCGGTCGGCTCTTCCAAACTGTCAAAACCTTTGCGGATAATCACGTGGCAGGTGGTGCAGGCACATGATTTTTCGCAGGCATGATCGACTTCGATGTCGTGGTCGAGCAGCACGTCAAGGACGGTTTGTCCTTCCGGTGCATCTTCGATAACCGCGCCTTCGGGGCATAATGTCGCGTGTGGGAGTACGGTAATTTTTGGCATTTTTATTGTCTCGGTTGTTTAAAAGTGGTTGTGGTTAACATGGTTTCAGACGGCCTTGGTTATTCAATATTCAGTCCGTCTGAAAAATAGGTTCATAACATGATGCCTTTACTTCTTAAATTTTCCAGACACTCATCTAGATAAGCATCATCATGTTCGGCATAAATCGGCGAAATAGATACTTCAATCGCGTGCGAATGGTATGGGGCAACGGCTTTGCCGCGATATAGCGGATCTTTCCATAAAACATCCGGTTTGTAACCGCGCTTTTCCATCTCTTCCATAATCAACGCGTGATACAGATAGAGTTTGTAGGGTGAATGGGTAAAAACGTAATTAACCGTCGCATGCGGCCTGCCCCAGCCCGCTCCGCGTAAAGCGGCACATTCGCGATGCTGCCCTAAAAGTTGGGCGCGGGGGAGAATGGGGATAAGGGTTTGGTGCCAGAGTCTCATTGTGATTTAAATAATTTTGAGTAATCTTCGTAAGCTATCTTCAAATCCTTTTTTGAGTAGGTAGTGTAAATATGAAGACCTTCTTCAATTCCAGTGGTTAGCTTTGCTCCACTTTTTCCAAAGTATTCATTTTTATATATCCGTACTTTGGATTTTTTAGGTTTATACATATCTTCCGAAGAAATGAGATTCCTTAATATGGAAGGATTTTGTCGGTGCTTTTCCTTAACAAAGGAAACAAATGCACTTCTGTTTACTTCAAAAGCTTTTTCTTGCTGATGTTCTTTAACCGTTTTCTCAAAACCCAACTCTGCTATTTCATTTTTAGGAAATACAATTTCCCCCCCTTAGTGAGAGAAAAAGCCTTTTCACAAGATTTTCATCAATTGCAAAAAGCTCAGTTTCCCCTATTCGGCTCTTACAGAAAATTTCATGAAGCAAGGTTTCTTTTTCTTTGTAATTGTCGGTTTTGATGGCAAGGATGCGTTCCAATCCGGCAACGTTCGCATAGCCGTTGTTTTCCAAATGGCGCATTCTGCCTTCAAAATTGCTTACGTCCGAAATACCAATTTTATATACACCTTTGATGACGGTTTTCATCAGGTAAACAATGCCTGCTTTTTCCATTGTTGCTCTTTATTTTTATTTCTGCGAGATGATATTTTTTCAGACGGCCTCTTTATCCAATGCCGTCTGAAACCATTTACCGTCAAATATTATCAACGCTTTGCCCAGTCAGCGCACGTTGGATGTTGCGGTTCATACGCTTGGCGGCGAAGTTGTCGGTGCTGCGGCTGAGTTTGGCGACGGCAGAGCGGATGTCCTCAGCGTTGCCGTCTTTCAGACTGCCTTGCAAATCAGCGATGTCTCGCTGGATTTGTGCAAGCTCTTCGGCATCCAGCAAATCGCTATCCAACTCAAGGGCGGCGTTAACGGCATCGGTCAGGCTTTCGGCTTCGACTACGGCTTCGGCACGTGCGCGTGCGGCCATGTCTTCGGCGGCGTTGCTCATACTGTCTTTGAGCATTTGGGTGATGGTGCCGTCGTCCAAGCCGTAGGAAGGTTTGACTTCGATTTGCGCCTGTACGCCGGTGCTTTGTTCTTGTGCAGAAACGGACAGCAAACCATCAGCATCAACTTGGAAGGTTACGCGGATACGCGCTGCGCCTGCGGCCATGGGTGGAATGCCGCGCAGGGTGAATTTGGCAAGGCTGCGGCAGTCGGAAACGAGTTCGCGCTCGCCTTGTACGACGTGTATTGTCATGGCAGTTTGACCGTCTTTGAAAGTGGTGAAGTCCTGCGCACGCGCGGTGGGGATGGTAGAATTGCGCGGGATGATTTTTTCGGCGAGTCCGCCGTAGGTTTCCAAGCCGAGCGACAGGGGGGTAACGTCCAGCAGCAGCCATTCGCCATCGGTTTTGTTGCCGGCAAGGACGTTTGCCTGTATGGCGGCACCGAGTGCGACCACTTCGTCGGGGTTGAGGTTGTTCAGCGGGGTTTGGCCAAAGAATGCGGCAACTGCTTGTTGAACGTGCAGCATACGGGTGGAACCGCCGACCATAATCACGCCTTTGATGTCGGCTTTGGTCACGCCTGCGTCTTTCAGTGCCTGTTTCACCGGTTCTATGGTTTTTTGCACCAAATTTTGCGTCAGGTGGTGAAACTCTTGGCGGGTAATGACGGTATGAACTTTATGGCCGTCTGAAAGTGTGGTTTCGATGACGGCTTCGGTTTGAGTGGTCAGTTTTTCTTTGGCGCTACGGACAAGGGAAAGCAGAAGTTGGCTGTCTTGTTCGTTGAGTTTGGAAAGGTCGTTTTGTTCGAGCAGGTAGCAGAACAAACGATGGTCGAAGTCATCGCCGCCCAATGCGCTGTTGCCACCAGTGGCTTTAACTTCAAACAAGCCTTTAGTCAGTTGCAATACGGATACGTCGAATGTACCGCCGCCCAAGTCGTAAACGACAAATGTGCCTTCTGAGGCGTTATCCAGTCCGTAGGCGATTGCGGCGGCAGTCGGTTCATTAAGGAGGCGCAAGACATTTAATCCTGCCAAGCGCGCGGCATCTTTGGTGGCTTGGCGTTGGGCATCATCGAAATAGGCGGGAACGGTAATAACAGCACCAACCAAATCGCCGCCTAAAGTTTCTTCGGCACGCGATTTGAGGGCTTTGAGAATTTCAGACGACACTTCGATAGGCGTTTTGGCACCTTGACGCGTGTGCAATTCGATAACGCGTTGATTTTCACCGAAACGGTAAGGCAGGTAATGAGCATCACGATGCAAATCGGCAAGTGTCCGCCCGATAAGCCGTTTGGCAGAGCTAATGGTGTTCAGCGGATCGGCTTTTTGTGCGGCAAGCGCAGCACGCCCAACTTCCGTTTCCCCATTTTCCGAATAACGGACAACGGAAGGCAGCGTAATACGGCCGCTTTCATCAGGCAGGCAGGCCGAACTTCCGCTGAGTACGGCAGCAACCAGGCTGTTGGTCGTACCCAGGTCTATTCCTACTGCAAGGCGGCGCTGATGGGGAGCCGGGGACATGCCGGGTTCGGAAATCTGCAAAAGAGCCATGATATGTGTGCCTTTAAATATGATATTTATTGGGATGGGCAGCCATTTTAACAGATTTCGGACAGATAGTTGAGTGGTTTGCTAGGGAATGAAGCATCCGGTTTTAAAATTGCCCTTCCCTGCAAAATACCGATAAAATCCGCCTTTTACTTTCGCCTTAAGGAACACGCCGTGCAAGGACTCGACTATTGCCGTCAGAAAGCAGAAGAAAGCCGCTCCAGTTTTTTGTCGGGCTTTCGTTTCCTGCCACAGGAAAAACGGGATGCGATAACGGTTTTGTATGCCTTTTGCCGCGAATTGGACGACGTGGCCGACGATTGCTCCGATCCGAATGTGGCGCAGGCAACGCTGAACTGGTGGCGCGGCGATTTAGACAGAATTTTCTGCGGCATGATGCCGGAACATCCGATCAATCAGGCCTTGAGGCAAATAAAGGAAACGTTCGACCTGCCGAAATATGAATTAGAAGCATTAATCGACGGGATGCAGATGGATTTGGTTCAAGCCCGTTACGGCAGTTTTGAAGAATTGAAACTGTATTGCCACCGCGTCGCAGGCGTAGTCGGCTGTCTGATTGCCCGAATTTTAGGGTTTTTAGACAATCAAACACTGGAATACGCCGACAAGATGGGGCTTGCCTTACAATTGACAAACATTATCCGAGATGTCGGCGAAGACGCTCGTAATGGGCGGATTTACCTGCCAATGGAGGAAATGCAGCGGTTTGATGTCCCTGCAAGTATGATTTTGCAGTGCCGGCCAACAGAAAATTTCACCGAATTGATGGCATTCCAAATAAAACGTGCGCGTGAAACCTATCGTGAAGCCGTATCTCTCCTACCAGCCACAGATAAAAAATCACAAAAGGCAGGATTGGTTATGGCGGCGGTTTATTACGCACTTTTAAACGAAATAGACTTTGACGGCGTACAAAATGTCCTGACCTATAAGATTGCCATTCCTTCCCCGCGTAAAAAACGCATTGCCTTAAAAACCTGGTTATTCGGATTTAAACCATGAAGATTTTGCAAAACCGCCCGAAAATTGCCGTCATCGGTGCAGGCTGGGCAGGATTGTCCGCCGCCGTAATGCTGGCTCGCGATACCGACCTTACCCTGTTCGAAGCCGGTCGACAACCGGGCGGCCGGGCACGCACCTTGACAGGTGACAACCACGGATTCAGTTTTTTAGACAACGGGCAGCATATCCTACTGGGTGCATATCACGGCGTATTGCGCCTAATGAAAGAAATCGGCTCCAACCCTAAAACCGCCTTTCTACGCCTGCCTCTGCAGTGGCATATGCACGAAGGCCTGCAATTCCGTACCCGCTTCCTGCCAGCTCCGCTTCACATTTTAAGCGGAGTGTTGTTGGCAAGACACTTCCCTTTTACATTCAAAACCAAACTGCTTTCCGATATGTCCAGCCTGCAAAAGTTTGCACGTTCCGACCAGGCTGACATGACGGTCGGGCAATGGCTGCGGCAACAAAATACCCCCCGCGCCGCCATTGCACAATTTTGGCAGCCGCTTGTATGGGGCGCACTCAATACACCTTTGGAAAATGCAAGCCTGCGTATATTGTGCAACGTGTTATCCGACGGCGTTTGGACAGGGAAATCCGGCAGCGACTATCTTTTACCCAAGCAGGATTTAGGTATGATTGTTGCCGAACCCGCACTGGCAAAACTCAGGCATTTCGGTGCGGATATCCGTTTAGAAACCCGGGTATGCCGTCTGAAAACCTTGCCTGACGGCAGGGTATCGGTAAACGGGGAATTTTTCGATGCCGCAGTTCTCGCCGTTGCACCCTATCATGCCACGGCACTCCTGCCTGAAGATACACCCGAACACATTCTGTCCGGCTATCAAAACCTGCATTATCATGCCATTACCACCGTCTATCTGCGTTATGCCGACCCCATCCGCCTACCTGCACCACTGACCGGACTTGCCGACGGAACGGCACAATGGCTGCTCAGCCGCGGGACACTCGGACTGTCCCCAAACGAAGTATCCGCCGTTATCAGCGTTTCCGATCACGTCGGTACATTTACCGGACAAGTGTGGGCGGAAAAAATCCACACCGACGTCAAGCGCATCTGCCCCTATTTAAACGAACCCGAAGCCGTCCGCGTCATTACCGAAAAACGCGCAACAACCTCTGCAACCGCCAATTCCCCATTGCCTGATTTGACCTGGCTGCACCGACACCGAATCTACCCGGCCGGCGACTACCTCCACCCCCTCTACCCTGCCACGCTTGAAGCTGCGGTACAATCAGGATTTGCAGCGGCAGAAGCATGTCTGCACTATCTGATTACAGTTTGACCGTCAGGGCATGAAGATACTTTACAAGCCGCAACAAAACGTTAAAATACATTATCCCTAAATCTCAAAGGACAACCATGCCGACACTGACCGACAAAACCATATTAGTTACCGGCGCATCACAAGGGCTGGGCGAACAGGTTGCCAAAGCCTATGCGGCAGCAGGCGCGACTGTGATTTTGGTTGCCCGTCATCAGAAAAAACTGGAAAAAGTGTATGACGCGATTGTCGAAGCCGGATACCCCGAACCATTCGCCATCTGCTTTGACCTTATTAGCGCGGAAGAAAAAGAATTTGAACATTTCGCCGCCACTATTGCCGAAGCCACGCAAGGCAAACTAGACGGTATCGTCCATTGCGCCAGCTATTTCTACGCACTATCGCCCCTGGATTTCCAGACCGTCGCCGAATGGGTCAACCAATACCGTATCAACACCGTCGCCCCGATGGGGCTGACCCGCGCCCTCCTTCCCCTGCTGAAACAGTCGCCGGACGCATCCGTTATCTTCGTCGGCGAAAGCCACGGGGAAACCCCAAAAGCCTACTGGGGTGGGTTCGGCGCATCAAAAGCCGCACTGAACTATCTGTGCAAAGTTGCCGCCGATGAATGGGAACGCTTTAGCAACCTTCGCGCCAATGTCCTGATTCCGGGCCCCATCAATTCCCCCCAACGCATCAAATCCCATCCGGGTGAAGCAAAAAACGAACGTAAAAACTACGAAGACGTACTCCCGCAATTTGTCTGGTGGGCAAGTTCCGAAAGTAAAGGAAGAAGCGGCGAAATCGTTTACCTCTAAAACTGCAGCCCCTTCAAAAACAGGTACCGTATCTGCCCCATTTTTCAGACGGCATCAGAAACCTTCCCGCATCCTCCCGCCCTTTCTCCCCTTTTAAGCTGCCGTCTTCCATGCCCCGATACAGGTACTGCGGAAGCCGGCAACTTAAAAGAACCATCAGCATAAAAATTACGGAAAAGCAGTGTGTCAGCCCGACACCAGCCTTATTTCCTAACCTGAAAATCATTCGGCCTGAAAAATAGCCGAATCCCGTATAAGAAAACACAACCCTATACGAATAAAGTATCTTGACTAGAATTTACATACAAATAATAATGGTTTTATTATCCTTTCATCCTATGGAGCGAACTTCATGACAAAAATTTCTACCGTGGTTGCCTTCTCTGTTGCCTCTATATTATTGGCAGGCTGCGCAACCGAATCTTCACGCAGCCTTGAAGTTGCAAAAGTTGATTCCTACAACACGCAATACCACGGCGTACGGACTCCGATTTCCATCGGTACTTTCGACAACCGCTCCAGCTTCCAAAAAGGTATTTTCTCCGACGGTGAAGACCGTCTGGGCAGTCAGGCAAAAACCATTTTGGTTACACACCTTCAACAGACCAACCGTTTCAACGTACTGAACCGCACCAATTTGAGCGCGTTAAAACAAGAATCCGGCATTTCCGGCAAAATGCAAAACCTAAAAGGTGCCGACTATGTCGTTACCGGTGATGTAACCGAGTTCGGACGCAAGGATGTCGGCGACCAGCAGCTTTTCGGCATTTTGGGTCGGGGAAAATCACAAGTCGCTTATGCGAAGGTTGCTTTAAATATCGTTAATGTCAAAACTTCCGAAATCGTTTACTCCACTCAAGGAGCAGGAGAATATTCACTCTCCAACCGCGAAGTTATCGGCTTTGGCGGCACTTCCGGCTACGATGCGACTCTAAACGGTAAAGTTTTGGATTTGGCTATCCGTGAAGCAGTCAACAACCTAGTTCGGGCAATCGACAACGGCTCATGGCAACCTAACCGTTAAGGATAAATCATGAATCCGAAAACTCTAATCCGCTTACCGCTGTATGCCGCAGTTTTGGCTTTGACCGCCTGCGGCGGCAGCGGACAAAAAGCCCTGTATTATTACGGCGACTATCCCGATACCGTCTATGAAGGTTTGAAAAACAATGATACTTCGTTGGGCAAACAAACCGAAAAAATGGAGAAATACTTTAAGGAAGCCGAAAGCAAAAAAATGAATGTTGCGCCCGGCGCGCATGCACACTTGGGATTGCTGCTTTCCCAAATGGGAGACAGATCCGGAGCCTTCCGACAATTTGAAGAAGAGAAAAAACTGTTTCCCGAGTCGCGTGCATTTATGGATTTCCTGATGAAAACCGATAAAGGAGGCAAACGATGAAACAATGGATTTTAGGGCTTGCCGCCGTTCTGACCTTGTCTGCCTGCCAAGTTCAAAAAGTTCCCGATTTCGACTATTCCGCTTTTAAAGAAAGCAAACCGGCCTCTATTTTGGTGGTTCCGCCTTTAAATGAATCACCCGACGTCAATGCGACTTGGGGCATGTTGGCTTCAACGGCTTTACCGCTCTCCGAAGCCGGCTATTACGTCTTCCCGGTTGCGGTTGCGGAGCAAACATTCAAACAAAACGGATTGACCAATGCCGCCGATATTCATGCCGTCCGCCCCGAAAAACTGCATGAGATTTTCGGCAATGATGCGGTTCTATACATTACGGTTACCGAATACGGCACTTCTTACCAAATTTTAGACAGCGTAACCAGCGTATCCGCCAAAGCAAGGCTGGTCGATTCCCGAAACGGGAAAGAGTTATGGTCGGGTACGGTCAATATCAGGGAAGGCAGTAACAATGGCAATAGCGGCTTGCTGGGTGCCTTAGTCGGCGCAATCGTCAACCAGATTGCCAACAACCTGACCGACCGTGGTTATAAGGTTTCCAAAACCGCCGCATACAGTCTGTTGTCGCCATATACCCATAACGGCATCCTGAAAGGTCCCAGGTTTGTCGAAACTCAATCCAAATAAGCATATGCCGTCTGAACACGCGTAATTTTCAGACGGCATTGGCAAGACCGGATATTTTAAAATAGTTCTGACTGAAATCAGACGGTTGCTTTCATATCCCGATAAGGTTCGGATTCTGTATTTTGCAGAATCTGAACCTTTTATTTAAACTGTGCGCAACGTATTCATATACCCAATCAACCGCACAATATCCCCGCCGGACGGACGGTATTTTTAAAATCCGAATAGAAAATGTTTACCGCGTGCGTCTTTTTAAAAGAGCATTTAAAACCATAAGGGATTTTCTATGCAAAAATGGCAAATCGAGCTTTATTCCACGCCGTCTTGGTTGTTGCAGACCTTATTGATGGTCGCCGCAGCCTCGGCGGTTATTCTGTTTTTTGCCCGCAACACACGCTTCGGGCGCGAGTTTGGCTATATCCTTCGCCTGTGCCTGACGCCGAAAAGTACGGTCAAAGTTTTGCTGCTGATTACGGCGATGATTACGCTGCTGTTAACCGAAGTGCGGCTGAATGTGTTGAGCACCTTTATGTCCAAAGGGCTTTACGATTCGATGCAGGATTTGAACGCCTCCGCGTTTTGGATGTTTGCAGCAATGAACGCAGGCGTGGTGTTGATACGGGCGTTTAACAATGTCGTCAACGACTTTCTCGATCAAGGTTTGGCGATTAAATGGTCGGAGCGGCTCAATGAAGTTTTGACTTCACGCTGGCTTGCCGACAAAAACTACTACCGCCTGCAAATGCGCCGCCATGCACCGGACAATATCGACCAACGTATCCAACAGGACGCGCAGGATTTCATCGCTTCGACCATAGAATTTGTACGCGGCATGGTCAATTCGGTCGTTACCTCGCTGGAGTTTGCCGTTGTTTTGTGGGGCTTGGCAGGCATCCTGACCGTGTTCGGCTTTGACATTCCGCGCGGCATTGTTTGGTTCGTCTTTATTTTCGTGATTTTAGCGACCTTTATCGCCATGTGGATAGGCAACCCATTGATTCGTTACAACTATGAAAACGAAAAGCTCAACGGCGACTACCGTTATTCCCTTGTCCGCGTACGCGACCACGCCGAAAGCGTGGCGTTTTACAGCGGCGAAAAACACGAACACGACCAGCTTTCCGACCGCTTCAAAGCCATTATCCGCAACCGTTGGCGCATTGCGCGGCAAAGCGTCTGCCTGAGCGGCTTTAACGATATGTTCACCAACGGCATCAAACTCTTCCCCATTATTTTGCAAGCCCCGCGCCTGTTTGCCGGACAAATTAAAATCGGCGACATCCAGCAGACTGTCCAAGCCTTCGCACGACTGCAAAACGCCCTGTCCTTCTTTCGGATGTTCTACAACAAATTCACTGCCTACCGCGCCCGATTAGAGCGTCTGTACGGCTTCTTGCTGAGTACGGAAGAGAAACACACCACGCGGCAACCCGACCTAACCGAAGTTTCAGACGGCCTGATCTTGGAAAACGTTGCCCTATACCGCCACAACGGCGAAGTTTTATTAGATGGTATCCACATCAACCTCAAAAGCGGCGATTCCCTACTGATACGCGGCCCGAGCGGTTGCGGCAAAACCTCGCTGCTGCGCGCGCTGGCGGGGCTTTGGCCTTTCGGCTGCAGCGGCAAAGTCAGCCATCCGCCGCATCAAGACATCCTCTTCCTGCCGCAACGTCCGTACACGGCGCAAGGCAGCCTGCGCGATGCGATTTGTTATCCTGACATCGACAAACAGCATCCGGAGCTAATCGAAGCCATGAATACTTGTCGATTAGGTTATCTGGTTGATAAATTGGATAAACCCGACGACTGGCAACACAAACTCTCCCCGGGCGAACTGCAACGTGTCGCCTTCGTCCGCGCCCTGCTCTCGCAGCCCAAAGTTATCCTGCTCGATGAAGCCACCGCCGCTTTGGACGAACCGACCGAAGCCATGCTCTACCGAGTCTTAAAGCAAAAACTGCCCGACAGCATCATCATCAGCATCGGACACCGCAGCACGCTCGATCAGTTCCATGACGGCAGTACCCATGTCGGCAACATTGACTGCAATTAGAATAATGCTGCAGGTTTTCTGAGCATACGTTTTCAAATTGATAAAGCACGCTGAAACAACGTACAATAAACCTATCTGCCAACCTCTGAAATGCTGCACCGTGAACCAGCTTATTTTTGATTTTGCCGCACACGACTACCCAAGTTTCGACAAATTCCTCGGCACGGAAAATGCGGAGCTGGTCTATGTCCTCCAACACAAACACGGACAGTTCATCTATGTTTGGGGAGAAGAAGGCGCGGGGAAAAGCCACCTTTTGCAGGCATGGGTCGCACAAGCACTCGAAGCCGGAAAAAATGCCGTCTATGTCGATGCCGCCGCCGAACCGCTTACCGACTCCGCGCTCGATGCCGACTATCTCGCCATCGACCAAGTCGAAAGACTGGGAAACGAAGAGCAGGCACTGCTTTTTTCCATCTTCAACCGTTTCCGCAATAGCGGAAAGGGCTTTTTACTGCTCGGCTCGGAATCTACGCCCCAACAGCTCGTTATCCGCGAAGACCTCCGCACGCGTATGGCATACTGCCTCGTTTACGAAGTTAAATCACTGACAGACCGAGAAAAAATCGATGCTCTCGTCAGCATGGCGGCAGCACGCCAAGTTACCATAGACCCCGAAATCTTCGAATACCTGCTCAACCACTGGCGGCGGGATATGGACAGTCTGATGGATATGCTCGACACGTTGGACAACTACGCCGTAACCATGGGCAAACGCATCACGCTGCCGCTTTTGCGCCAGCTCTTAAAACAACAGGAAAACCGATGAAAAACCTTGCTATCTTCGATCTCGACAACACACTCATCAACATCGATTCCGGCCATGCCTGGTCGGCGTTCCTCATTAAGAAAATGCCGGACGATGCTGCCCAAACCGAGGCGCAAAACGAAAAATTCTACCGCGACTACCAAAACGGCTGTCTCGACATCGACGCCTTCTGCAAATTCCACCTTGCTCCGCTCGCCCGTTACAGCAAAGAAGAGCTGGCGGAATTTCACCGCGAATTTATGGCGGAATACATTATCCCCCATATCTCGCCCATGCAGCGTATGCTTGTGCAGAGCCACCAAATGGCCGGCGACGAAACCCTCGTTATCTCCTCAACCAACGAATTCATCATTACCCCCATCTGCCACCTTTTCGGCATTACCAATATCATCGGCACGCAACTCGAAACCGGTACCGACGGCCGCTACACCGGCAACTACATCGGCACACCCAGCTTTAGGGAAGGAAAAATCACCCGTCTGAACCAATGGCTTGCCGAACGTGGCGAAACGCTCGAAAGCTATGGCAAAACCTATTTTTACAGTGATTCCAAAAACGACCTGCCGCTGCTGAGTCTCGTCAACGAACCCGTTGCCGTCAACCCTGATGCAGAATTGGAACAAGAAGCCAAAGAAAAAGGCTGGCCGGTTTTAAATTTCAAATAACGCCATTCCGTCCGGCAGGTTGAAGCTTCACTGTACGGACGGTAAAATCACGGCTAATCCGGTTTGAGCAACCGGCGACAGCAAGGACTTTCCCATGATTAAAATCAGCACCTGTTTCGATGCCGGCTCCGTCATCGTCAAAAACCTGACCGCCCCCTCCGATATCCGTCTTGCACTGCGCAGCGACAATGCCTCCAATTTTGCGCAGTGGTTCTACTTCAGACTTCAAGGGGCAGCTTATCAAAACTGCATCATGCATTTTGACAATGCGGCAGATGCCGCTTATCCCAAAGGCTGGGAGGACTATCAGGCATGTGCCTCATACGACCGCCGCAACTGGTTCCGTGTGCCGACGAGCTATGAAAACGGCGTACTGACCATCAACCATACCCCGCTGTCCAATAGCGTGTACTACGCCTATTTCGAACCCTATTCCGAAGAGCAGCACCTCAACCTCCTAGGCGATGCTCAAAGCAGCGGGCTTTGCCGCATCGACGACTTGGGCAGCACCGTGCAAGGCCGCGACATCAATCTGCTGACCATAGGCAACCAAGTCGAAAGCGACATGAAAATCTGGATTACCGCACGCCAGCATCCGGGAGAAACCATGGCGGAATGGTTTGTCGAAGGACTGCTCGGCAGGCTGCTCGACCCTCAGGATGCAACCGCGCGCACCCTGCTCGACCGCGCCACGTTCTATATCGTCCCCAACATGAACCCCGACGGTTCGGCACTGGGCAACCTTCGCACCAACGCCGCCGGTGCAAACCTCAACCGCGAGTGGGAAAATCCGACAGTAGAAAAAAGTCCCGAAGTATTCTTCGTGCGTGAAAGAATGCTGGAAACCGGCGTGGATTTGTTTTTGGATATCCACGGCGACGAAGGACTGCCCTTTGTCTTTGTCGCAGGTACGGAAGGCGTGCCGAACTACAATCCGCGCATCGCCGCGTTGGAAGCGCAGTTTAAAAATGCCCTTTTAAACGCGAGCCCAGATTTTCAAGATGAATACGGCTACGAAAAAGACGCGCCCGGTCAGGCCAACATGACCTTGGCGACCAACTGGGTCGGCAACCGGTTCAACTGTCTTGCCTATACGTTGGAAATGCCCTTTAAAGACAACGCCAACCTGCCCGACGACGACTTCGGATGGAACGGCCAACGTTCGTTGCGCCTGGGCGAAGCCGCATTGTCCGCCATCCTCAACGTCATCGGCGATTTGCGCTGAAACCCTTATTGCAGAAATGCCGTCTGAAGCATCATGCCTTTCAGACGGCATTTGAAATTGAAATCAAGGAACATCATGATTACCCATCCCCAATTCGACCCCGTCCTTATCAGTATCGGCCCGCTTGCCGTCCGATGGTATGCCCTAAGCTACATCTTCGGCTTTATCCTTTTCAGCTTTTTGGGCAAGCGCCGCATCGCTCAGGGGAATTCTGTTTTTACTAAAGAATCGCTTGACGACTTCCTGACATGGGGCATATTGGGCGTTATCCTCGGCGGCCGTTTGGGTTATGTCCTGTTTTACAAATTCTCCGACTACCTCGCCCATCCGCTTGATATTTTCAAGGTATGGGAAGGCGGCATGTCGTTTCACGGCGGATTTTTAGGCGTGGTTGCCGCAATGTGGTTGTTCAGCCGCAAACAAAACATCAGCTTCCTCAAACTGATGGATACGGTCGCACCGCTTGTTCCACTGGGTCTCGCTTCGGGACGTATCGGCAACTTCATCAACGGCGAACTTTGGGGACGCATTACCGACATTAACGCATTTTGGGCAATGGGCTTCCCGCAGGCGCGTTACGAAGATGCCGAAGCCGCCGCGCACAATCCTCTTTGGGCAGATTGGCTGCAACAATATAGTATGCTGCCCCGCCATCCCTCGCAGCTTTATCAGTTTGCACTTGAAGGCATCTGCCTGTTCGCCGTCGTTTGGCTGTTCTCTAAAAAACAGCGGCCGACCGGACAAGTCGCCTCGCTCTTCCTCGGCGGTTATGGCGTATTCCGCTTCATTGCCGAATTCGCACGCCAACCCGACGATTATCTCGGCCTCCTTACCTTGGGGCTGTCGATGGGTCAGTGGCTGAGCGTCCCCATGATTGTTTTGGGTATAGCCGGCTTCATCTTTTTCGGCAGCAGGAAAAATTAAACCTTCTTGATAAAAATGCCATCTGAAACTTAAATTTTAAGTTTCAGACGGCATTTTTATTCCGCTTGAACCATCAATTTTTACCGCAACACGCCTTGTATTTCCTGCCGCTGCCGCACGGACAGGGATCATTCCTGCCTGTTTTTTCTCCCTCCCTGCGGACGGTTTGCGGTTTATTGATGACTGCCTGCCAGTAGCGGTAGATATCCGCCAATGCATAAGGCAACTCAGATTCCAGCTCCGCCAGCTCGCCTTCTGTGAATTGCAGACGGATAGAGCCGTTGTCCTCTTCATCGTAAATACCGCCCAATGCCATGATGGGATAAAACAACTCTTCAAACTCTTCATCATCGACGGCTTCAAACCAATCGGTTGGCACAATATCCAAACCGTAAAGATAAGCATTGCACCATGTGTAAAAATCGCTGCCGCCGTCTTCGTTTTCATACAGCCACAAATCGGGCAGTTTTTTATCCGATATGGAGCCGACCGTATCCATCGCCATTGTCAAAACCAAACGTTCTATTTCAGAACGTTCGCTGGCTGTAAATTGCGACTCGTCGCCCAACACTTCGGGCAGCCAATCGCGCGGCGCCAATTTGTCCGGCCCGCTCAATAGGGCCATCATAAAACCTTGAACTTCGTCACAGCGCATGGTATTGCCCTGTTCGCTTTTGGCATCCAACAATTCGCTCAACCGCTGTTTAGACGCTTCGGTAAATTTTTGGGAATCCATCATTTAACCTTTTAAAATGGGTTTAATACCTAATTATAATCGCAATATGCCGTCTGAAGCGTTTTCTACTTCAGACGGCATAACTTTCGCCCAACCGTTAAATCGTACCGCTGCCTTGCGCTTTCGGTTTGGCAGAACCAAATTCCAGTTTGCTCAAGGCGGAGAGGTAGGCTTTGGCAGTGGCGACCAAAACGTCGGTATCCGCGCCCTGACCATTGACGACGCGGTTGCCGCGCGCCAAACGGACGCTGGTTTCGCCTTGGCTTTCCGTGCCTTGCGTTACGGCATTGACGGAATAAATCTGTAAAGTCGCGCCGCTTTGCGCCACGCTCTCAATCGCTTTGAAAATCGCGTCGACAGGGCCGGAGCCTGTGGCAGAAGCGCGTTTTTCTTCACCTTTGATGCTGAATACGATGTCGGCGCGCGGTTCTTCGCCAGTTTCGGTGCTGATTTTTTGGGAGATGAATTTGTAGCTCTCGGCGTTCATGCTGCCCATTTCGTCGGACACCAGCGCGTGCAGGTCTTCATCGAAGATTTCGCGTTTTTTGTCGGCAAGTTCTTTAAAGCGGGCAAAAGCAGCATTCAACGCTTCTTCGCTTTCCAATTCGATACCCAAATCTGCCAGCTTGGTTTTGAAGGCGTTTCGGCCGGACAGTTTGCCCAACGTCAGGCGGTTGGTTGACCAGCCGACCGATTCGGCAGTCATGATTTCATAGGTTTCGGGGTGTTTCAACACGCCGTCCTGATGAATGCCTGATTCATGTGCAAAGGCGTTTGCGCCGACCACAGCCTTGTTGGGCTGAATCGGATAGCCGGTAATGGTGGACACCAGTTTGGATACCGGCACGATTTGCGTGGTGTCAATACCGGTTTCCAAGCCGAACAAATCATGGCGCACTTTCAACGCCATCACGATTTCTTCAAGGCTGGCATTACCCGCGCGTTCGCCCAAGCCGTTGATGGTGCATTCCACCTGGCGCACGCCTGCCTGAACGGCGGCCAGCGAGTTGGCAACCGCCATACCCAAATCGTTGTGGCAGTGGGTCGACCAGACTACTTTGTCGCCGTTGGGCACGCTTTTAATGATGTTGCTGATACGTTCGTACCAAACGGAAGGGATGGAGTAGCCGACGGTATCGGGAATATTGATGGTGGTCGCACCCGCTTCGATAACCGCCGTAAAGATTTTGGCGAGGAAGTCCAAATCCGAACGCACGGCGTCTTCGGCGGAAAATTCCACATCGTCGGTGTATTCTTTGGCGATTTTCACCGCTTTCACTGCCGCATCAATCACCTGCTGCGGCTTCATTTTCAGTTTGTGCTCCATGTGGATGGGGCTGGTAGCGATGAAGGTATGGATGCGTTTTTTCGGAGCGGGGGAAACGGCTTCACCTGCCTTACGCACATCGTTTTCAACAGCACGCGCCAACGAGCAGACTGTGGATTTGGTGATGATTTTGGCAATCGCATTGACCGATTCGAAATCGCCCGGGCTGGCGGCGGCAAAACCTGCCTCAATGACGTCCACGCCCATTTTCTCCAACTGGCGGGCAATGCGGATTTTCTCCTCTTTGGTCATGGATGCACCGGGCGACTGCTCGCCATCGCGCATGGTGGTGTCGAAAATAATTACGCGGTTGGTCTGTGTCATTTCTGTTCTCTCCAGAGATTCATTTTTTTGTAAAAAAGCATTCAAATCCAGCGGTCTGCCTTGCGCTTCCGCCAGCGCCGTCAGCTTTTGCAGTTGCGCCAAGGGCAGCGACCCGCGCGTGCGCCATTTATAGATGGCAGCAGTCGTCGCGGCATTTTCGGGATCGTGCTGTTTCAACGCTTCGGCAAGTGCATTCACGCCGCCGAAATAAGCAACTAAGCGATCAATGTCTAATTGCATGATGTTCCTTGTCCAAACTTTATCGAAATTATGGTTTGCTTTGGAAGGGAATTATACGCATTTTAGACAAAACGACAATCTATTTTTCTAAAAATACGGATTTACTTTTTAAATCCAGAATTATTTTATACATTTTGTCCATTTTACCTGATGAAAAAATAATGTTTGTTACGAAAACCAATAAAGCAAGACTAATTAAGCGGCAATAAGCCAAATGTCAGACATCTGATAACAATACAATAAAATATAAAATCCTTATTTAAAATCAGCATATTAGTCAAACTATTCCCTGCACCTTCTTTTCCATTCAAATTCAAACTATTACTCCCTAGCATCAGCACACCGCACCATATCAACATAAATCAAGTTTGGTTTCTTAAAATCCGTTTCAGAAGGATTCTGTACACTTTTTAAAAGCTTGACCACTTATCGCACCTACAGACTTCGGCGTCCTGTAATGCATAAGGACAAAGAAAGCAATGGTTAGCATCGACTTAAAAATTCACAGCACTTTATAGAACCTGAGCATGGGATGCCCAACACCATGGGTTGCAGAAAAATATAAGTATAAGCCCTGAAATCATAGGAACTTTTTGAATGACCCGTATTCAAATGTCCGCAAAAAATGCCGTCTGAAACCTTCAGACGGCATTTTTATATTTATCAAGCTGCCCGTATCATAGATTATCCGAAGGAACCAAAATGGTACGGTTGCCGTTGTGTTCCGGTGCAGATACGATACCTGCCGCCTCCATCTGGTCAATCAGTCGCGCGGCACGGTTGTAGCCGATACGCAATGCCCGTTGAACACCTGAAATACTGGCTTTGCGTGTTTTTAAAACAACAGATACGGCCTCATCGTACATCGGGTCGGACTCACCTTCGCTGCTCCGGCCAATTCCCGGCAAATCGTCAGTCATACCGCTGCTCAAGATATCATCGATATACTCAGGCTCTCCAAACTGTTTCAAATATTCGACGACGCGGTGCACCTCATCATCGGAGGCAAATGCGCCGTGTACCCGTTGCGGGTAACCCGTACCGGGCGGCAGGAAAAGCATATCGCCTTGTCCGAGCAGGTTTTCTGCACCCATTTGGTCAAGAATCGTACGGCTGTCGATTTTGCTGGATACTTGGAAGGCAATGCGTGTCGGAATATTTGCCTTAATCAATCCCGTAATCACATCAACGCTGGGCCGTTGCGTAGCAAGGATCAGATGGATGCCGGCAGCACGGGCTTTTTGTGCGAGACGCGCAATCAATTCTTCGATTTTCTTGCCCGCCGTCATCATCAAATCGGCAAACTCATCAACTACGACTACGATAAACGGTAGTTTTTCCAAAGGCTCGGGATCGTCGGGAGTCAGGCTGAACGGGTTGGCAATTTTCTCACCCCGGGCGGAAGACTCGGCAACTTTTTGGTTGAAACCGGCCAAGTTGCGCACACCTAAATGGCTCATCAGGCGGTAGCGTTTTTCCATTTCGTTGACACACCAGTTCAGCGCGTTTGCCGCCAGCTTCATATCGGTAACAACCGGCGCGAGAAGGTGGGGGATGCCTTCGTAAATGCTCAATTCAAGCATTTTCGGATCAATCATAATCATGCGCACGTCTTCAGGCGTAGCCTTAAAGAGCATGGACAGAATCATCGCGTTAACACCTACCGATTTACCCGATCCGGTAGTACCTGCAACCAACAGATGCGGCGCTTTGCCTAAGTCGGTAACGACGGGCTGGCCGGTAATGTCCTGACCGAGGGCGAGCGTCAGCTTGGATTTGGATTCTGCAAATGCGGGCGAATTGAAAATTTCGCTCAGACGTATCATTTGCCGCTTAGGATTGGGCAGCTCCAAGCCCATGCACGTTTTGCCGGGTATGGTTTCGACAACGCGGATAGAGGCAACGCCGAGCGAACGCGCCAAATCTTTTTCCAGATTCAAAACGGAATTGCCGCGTACGCCGACATCCGGCTCGATTTCATAACGTGTAATGACAGGGCCGGAATATGAATCGACAACTTTAACCTTAACCCTGAACTCAGCCAGTTTTTCTTCAATGGTAATGCTGTTTTCAAGCAGCTCCTCTTCCGTCTGGGTTGCTTCAGGATCAAACAGCGGCGGTAAAAGCAGGTCGGTCGTCGGCAGGTGTTCGTTCGGCACATCATCCTCTGCGCCCTGCAATTCGGCCTCATCTATTTCAGGATAAGGTACCTGCTGGAACTCATGCTCTGACGGCATACCTGCAAACGGATACGCCAAACGCCCTTCATGCTCGAAAACTTCGGTTTCTGATAGATATTCTCCGTTTTGCCCCTCTTCGGCACATTTTGCTCCTCCGTCCGGGCAGGTATCGGCTTCCCCGTCTTGCCGATCCTCAATAATATCGCCGGCGAGACGAGCGTTTTCGGCAATAAGGCCGGCCTGTACACGCTCAAATCCGGCAGGCAGCTCATATGTACGGTTATAAATTTCCGTAACGGGCGGAGGCGGCGGGATATCGATTTCGGGTCTGGAAACTTCCGGCACCTCCGGAGGTTCGACTACCCATGCATCCGGTGCGGCAGGTTCTTCAATATAGATATCGGCAGTATCATCAGAAAGCAGGCCTTCACGTCCGATTGAAATCTCTTCCGCCGTGATACTTTCCAATTCAGGCGGCATTTCGAAGTCAGACTTTACAATATGCTCCGGCTTATCTTGATTTTCCATTATCAAGCGTGAAATCCGAGCTTCTGCCGAAACGGTTGCCTTATTGGGTTCTTTCAAGTTTAAAGAAACACGGCGACGGTCAATATTAGGGACGATGATGCCGTCTGAAGGAGACTGTTTCTGAGGAGTGCCTGAGTAACTTGCCTCCGTCGGCTTCTTTACAAGACCTTCATGCTGGCGGAACGGCATGTTCCGTACGTCTTCGGCTTTAATCTCAACAGGAGGGGACGGGTGTTTTTTTTCAAAATACGGTTCGAACGCATAATCCGCAGGTTCGGCTAATGCTTTCTTACCTTCGTCGAAGAAACGGGAACGCGTGCGTTGAAGCACGGGATCGTCCAAACCGATAATAGGCAGCCCTTCCATCGGTTTCTCGGAAACGCGGACTTTAGAACCCAATTCATCATTTTTTTCAAATGTATCGATATAACTGATTTGCCCTTCTTTTTCGGCGGCATTGTTTAAAGAACGGGTCGCTTCCTCCAAAGTAATTTCTTTCAAAGCCGGACGCACGGGCATAATGATGCTTTCAGACGGCATGGGACTTTCACCCTCCTCCCGATTGGAAGGAATGCATCGGTTGCCGATTACCGCAGATGAAATATCCTCCGCATTAACAGCCTCATCCCCCTCATCTTCCTCCATTGCCTTGTCCGCATATCCGGAAGATGCCGCCACAGCTTCCGAATCAGACGAAGCAGGCTTATCAGGTTCGGACTCATGTGCCAGATAATTCCGGCAAAAACGGACAATATTAACGGAAAGCCAGCATACCGCCGCTTTGACCGCATGAAAAATCATCAGGCCAAGCTCGAGAAAATTAGGCATCCTGTCTTGGATTTCAGGTGATTCCGCCTGTTGCCCCCCTTTATTTTCCTGCCATTCAGAAACTTCACGCACCCATTCCCTTTCGGACTGTGCTCGGATAAAAAACAAACCCGCAATAGCAAGCAACAAAATAATGATAAGAACTATCCAAAACATATGCAGTTTCCCGCAAAACAAACGATTAAATGAGTATATTTTAACGTGTTTCCATTACAAACAAAACAACCTGACCGACAATTCGGTCAAAATCATTACGGCTTTCTGTTTGCCGCAGGCAGCACTATAATAGACGCCCTCTTATTCATCTTTACGGTATTGGCATGATTTTCCAAACAGTCTGGTTTTCAAATATGCTGCTGGGGGCTTCATGGATTGCACTCATCCTCCTATTGGCAGCTTCCGGACCGTCCGCATACCGTTCGCTTGTCCGCTACCGTTCCGCCGTACCGCTCTGTATCGTTATTTTTTCTGCGGCATGGAGTTTGAACACCGCTGCCGGAGGCGGACAACTTGCCCAAATGAGCTATCACCTGCTCGCCGTCAACCTGGTCGCTCTGATGGTGGATACCTCTGCCGCCCTTTGGCTTGCCTCGATTCTAATGCTTCCATACTGCCTGCTGTTTGCCGGCTCTTCCGGTGCGTATCCTGCAAACGTATTGGTTCTGATTTTGCCCGCACTTGCCGTCAACCGCCTGTCGCGTATGCTGGTCGACCGCCTGCCGCCCAATATTTTTGTCTTTATTTTCCTCAACGGATTTTTGTCTGCCGCTGCCGGCATATTACTGACGGGCATTATCGTAGTTGCCGTTTTAGACGGCATCCATGCGTTCGGGCAGGATGTTTTATGGACTGCCGCCCTGCCTGTATTCATCTTGATTGCATGGGCGGAAGCTTTTCTCAGCGGCATAGCCACCGCCATTTTTGTGGCATTGAAACCCCATTGGATCAATACCTTCGATGACAACCGGTATTTAAAGTCCGACCGCAGCATCTGGCAATAATCTTTCAGACGGCATGGATATGCATAATATGTTCCCCCACATCCTTCCCCTCTCCATTGGAGCAGCATTCGGAGCAACTGCGCGTTGGCTGCTCAACCTCGCCGTTCCCGCATCAATACCTCCGGCCACAGGTAACCTGTTTGCCAACTGGATAGGCGCTTTTCTTATCGGAATCTTTGCCGAAACCGTCAACCACCCGCAATGGAAGCTGCTGCTGATTACCGGTTTTCTCGGCAGCCTGACCACGCTTTCCGGATTTTCGCTGGAAACCGTAACCCTGCTCCAATCGAATCGTCCCGTTTCAGCACTTGCCAATATTTTCCTACACACGGCAGGTTCGCTGCTGCTGACTTGGCTCGGGCTGAAGATAGGGACGGCAGTCAAATAATCGCAAAAAATTGCTTCCTTTGGTTTTGACATAATCTATAAATTGGCTTCGCTTGTTTAAATACTGGCTGTGCCAATTACCGTTCTCAAATTAAGCTGTTAGGTCTATAACAGAGAAAAAGCCTTGGTAGGATAAACCTACCAAGGCTTTTTATTAAAAAAAACGCTCTATTGCTGCGTCTAAAAATGCAAAAAAGTAACCATCATAACCCTTTTGCCAAAATTAATATCATCTATTAATTCATCATGCCATGGATTAATAGATGGTATATAAGAAAGAACCAATAAACTAATAAAACAGTAAAAAAAATTAGTAACAAAGATATTCATTATTAACTATTCTTAAAAATTATCATGTTCGTTTGGGTAATTATCATACCCTTTTCCCTCTTATTACTAAAGCACGAATGACTTTAAAGGACGCGCCCAGAGACAAGCCGAAAAGGCATATCCCATCCGCCAAACAAAATGCCCGCCGATCTACTCCGGCGGGCAAGTCCAACATCCTGTCAATCCTTCATCAACCAGTATTGCAAACCGATTAATGTTTTACCGTCTTTAATTTCATCGTTTGCCAATGCCTGACGGACTTCCTCCTTCGACATCAAGACGGTTTCCGTTATTTCATCTTCATCATTAGAAAGCGTGCTGCCCAAACGCACGCCTTCCGCCTCGAACAGATACATTTTTTCGTTGCAAAAACCGACCGCAGTATAAAAACTGTAAAGCAGGCGTACGCTGTCGGCGGTATAAGGCGTTTCTTCAGCCAGTTCTCGTAAAGCGCATGCCGCCATATCTTCACCCGCCATATCGAATTTGCCGGCAGGCAGCTCTAAAGTTGCCTGATTTGCCGCATAACGCCACTGCCGTACCAAAACCACTTTCCCCTCGTCCGTAACCGCCAAGACACATGCCGCACCGGGATGACGGATGACGATACGCTGCCCTTCGTTACCGTTGGGTAGTCTGACCTTATCCTTGCTGATACTGACAAATTCACCTTCGTACAGGGTTTCCCCGCTTAGTTTCACTTCCCTTAAATCCACTGTATTTCCTTTCTATTTCCAGCCTGCAACTCAATCTTTATCTTTACCGCGTTCGATTTCTACGCCGACTTCCCTTACACCCGGCAAAATACCCGGCTTAACGATTTTTACGCGTACCCATACCGCACCGAAACATCCCAAAACCCAATCCGCAATATATTCGGCCAAAGCCTCTAAAAGCAGGAAGTCCTGTTCTTTCAGCTGTCGGCGCAATGTTTCGCACACTTCGGCATAGTGTACCGTATTGCCTATATCGTCGTCCGCAGCCACTTTTTCAGGGACGCCGATATCCAAATCAATTATTAACGGCTGCAAATGTTCACGTTCCCAACCGTACACGCCGATAAGTGTTTCCGCCCTCATCCCGTGCAAAAAGATTTTATCCATAATCCGACCCGTTTTTTGCTAAAATAACCGCACCATTCTAAGTAAAGTACCGCAAATGTTCAATATACAGACTATTGCCGTTGCCGTTTCCTATTTGATCGGTTCACTCTCTTTCGCCATTATCGTCTCCAAGTATTACGGCATGGACGATCCGCGCACCTACGGCTCTGGCAATCCCGGTGCAACCAATGTTTTACGCAGCGGCAAAAAAAAGGCAGCTGCACTGACACTGTTGGGAGACGCTGCCAAAGGTTGGGCCGCCGTCCTCCTCGCGCGTATGCTTCAAGAACCGCTCGGCTTATCCGAAACGACGGTTGCCGCCGTTGCACTGGCCGCACTGATCGGACATATGTGGCCGGTATTTTTCGGATTTAAAGGCGGCAAAGGTGTGGCAACGGCATTGGGCGTGCTTCTGGCACTCTCTCCCGCAACCGCCTTTACCTGTGCGTTGATTTGGCTTGTTATGGCATTCGGCTTCAAAGTATCCTCTCTTGCCGCATTAACCGCCACAATCGCCGCTCCCCTTGCCGCACTGTTTTTTATGCCGCATACTTCTTGGATTTTCGCAACCCTCGCAATCGCCATATTGGTGTTACTCCGCCATAAGAGCAACATCCTCAACCTGATTAAAGGCAAAGAAAGCAAAATCGGCAGCAGCCGCTGATTTCCCACCCATCCCTGTTTATGCCGTCTGAACCACCGCTTCAGACGGCATCCGAATATCCCGCCGTTTTATTGACCATGCTCAGTTATAGACACGCATTCCACGCCGGCAACCATGCCGACATGCTCAAACATTTCACACTTTTCCTCGTCCTGCAATATTTCAACAAAAAAGACAAACCCTATTGGTATATCGATACGCACGGCGGTGCAGGTTTGTACGATCTCGGCAGCAGCGAAGCACAGAAAGTCGGCGAATACCGCCAAGGCATCAGCCTGATTCGACAAGCGCAAAACCTGCCTGCCGAACTGTCTGACTTTGCTTTGCACATACAAAAAATCCTGCCCTCATCCGAACTTTACTGCGGCTCTCCGTGGCTGGCACAGTCCATGACCCGTACGACCGACAAACTCCGACTGTTCGAATTGCATCCTGCCGATTTCATCCGCCTGCAGAACAATATGAACGAAGTAGGCTTGGGCAAACGCGGACAAGTATTGCGCGAAGACGGTTACAAAGGACTAATTTCCCTGCTGCCGCCCCCGCCGCGCCGTGCCGCCGTCCTCATCGACCCGCCTTATGAGGAAAAACAAGACTACCGGCGCGTGACGGATACACTCAAAACCGCACTGAAACGTTTTGAGTCCGGTTGCTATTTGGTTTGGTATCCCTGTTTAAGCCGCGAAGAAAGCCTGAAACTGCCCGAAGAACTGAAAAAACTTCTGCCCGACAACTATCTTCATACCGAGCTCCACGTGCATACCCCGAAAACCGACGGTTTCGGCATGCACGGCAGCGGAATGTTCGTGATTAATCCCCCTTACCTTTTAGCCGAGCAATTGGCGGCAAATCTCCCCGCCCTGACACGGCTGCTCGCGCAAGACGAAGGCGCGCACTATCTTTTAGACAGCAAAATCCGCTGACTCTCAATGCCGTCCGAACCACCTTTCAGACGGCATCTTCCATCAAGCAAACAAAACCGGACGATATGTTGGCCATATCGTCCGGTTCTGCATAAAACCAGTATTCAAAAATCAGAACACGCTTTTCAACACTCCGACCGTGCCGACCACACCGTTCAGCAGCATCAGACCGCCGGCAGCCGTACCCATACCCTGACGAAGCGCATCATTTTTATTAGCACGTTTTTCACGTTCCAAAGCCAACTCTTCAGAAACATTTTGACGTTGGCGTCGATGCTGAGCCAATTCCGCACGACTAATCCGAGCTTCTGCGCGGTTACGTCCTGCTTTGATTGCGGCCGAATCGTCGCCAATGGCATAGTTGCCTACGGAATTTTCAGAAGCACAAGCAGCAAGCAAAACGGCACACATAGCAACAACGGGAATATTTTTCAAGTTTTTCATACCTGTCCTATTATCTCAAAATAAAGGAAAAAACTAATCTAACCGGCGTATTATCGGATAAAGTAAATATTGGGTGAATTTTCGTTTGCCTTTTTGATGGCACGTGCCGCATCCATCATTTCTTCCCGATGTTCTTTACGGTATTCAGCTCGCTCGGCACGCTCGCTTGCCTGAATAGCACGACTTCTCGCCTGCATTTCCGCAGCAGATTCTTGAGATACAAAACGGCGGTCTGCGTAAGTACATGCCGTCATCAACATCGCAGCTGCCGACAACAAAATCAGTTTCTTCATTTTATTATCTACCTATATTTAAGTTTATCTGTAAATCATGCTATCACTATATATCATATATATAGCGTCAATATTTTTTAAAAAATAAATTTGGCATCTTGTACTTCTTGGTCCGCATACCACGCTCCGACTTGCCCCATGCCGTTTTTTTACACTACAATCCCCTAGACCATCCTGCAAAACGCACCAAAGGAATACGCCGCAATAACCTGCCGCCTTTCAGACGGCATAAACTTTTCCGAGACGAGCAAACCATGAACACACTGATCCGATTCCTCCCCGAACACCTGCAACAAAACCAGCTGCCCGAATCACTCGGCGGCGTTTTACTGTCTGTCGTTTCCGCCTGTACCGAAATCAACGCCAAAGTCCGCCTGGGTGCACTTGCCGGCGTATTGGGCATGGCAGGTACGGGCAATATTCAGGGCGAAGACCAGAAAAAACTAGATGTTATCGCCAACAACATCATGATTGACGCACTCAAAGCCAATCCTGCCGTTGCCGGGCTCGCAAGCGAGGAAGAAGATACATTCGTAAACGCCGATGAAAACGGATGCTATCTCGTCCTCTTCGATCCTTTAGACGGCTCGTCCAACATCGATATCAATATCTCCGTCGGTACCATTTTCTCCATCCTTGAAAAACCTGAAGGAGAATTGAAAACTGAATCCTTCTTACAAGCCGGCAGATGCCAGCTTGCCGCAGGCTATGTCCTCTACGGGCCTCAAACCCAGCTCGTGTTCACATTCGGGCACGGCGTATATATGTTCACACTCAATGCCGAAAACGAATTTGTGCTGACCAAAGAAAACCCGAAAGTACCGGAAAGCACTAAAGAATTCGCCATCAATATGTCCAACCGCCGCCATTGGTTTTCTCCCGTACAACAATACATAGACGAGCTCTTGGCAGGCGAAACCGGTACGCGCGGCAAAAACTACAATATGCGCTGGGTAGCCAGTATGGTTGCCGAAATCCACCGTATACTGATGCGCGGCGGCGTGTTCATGTATCCGCAAGACAAACGTGACCCCGCTAAACCCGGCAAACTGCGTCTGATGTACGAAGCCAACCCTATGAGCCTGATACTTGAACAAGCCGGCGCATCGGCAAGCAATACACACCAGGACATGCTCGACATACGCCCGGAAAACCTGCACCAGCGCGTCGCCGTTGTCATGGGCAGCAGCGAAGAAGTGGATTACCTCAACCGTCTGCATTCAAAATAGGCAGAGGCCGTACTGATAAAGACCGGCGGCAGCGTGAATCCGATACTGCCGCCGATATTTCAAGCATATCCTCCAGAAAAACAGAAAACCGCCTTTCCGAACGATAAAAATGCCGTCTGAAAAATTTTCAGACGGCATTTTAAAAATTAAAGCTCAAATTTATTTGCCTGCCACTTTTTGCAGGATGGCGTACAGTTCGTCTTTCAATTTCAATTTGGCTTTTTTCAGTTCCTCAATCGCTTCTGCACCGCTGGTAATCGGATTATTGACCAAACCGGTAATTTTGTCGTCCAGCTCGTTGTGCTCGTCAAACAGACGTGCGAAGTGGGAATCTTCCTGTTTCAACTTGGAAATCAAATCACGGTATTCTGGGAACATATTGCTCTCCTCTCTTCATTAACGGGTTAAAAAGCAAACTGAATCTTTACATTGATTATAACAAAGATAATATTTTTATCCAGTATTTTATTGGATGCGGCAAAATTTTCTTTTAACACCGCCGTCCGGTTGATAAAACCGTTGACAATATCACGCTTTACGCATAAATTTTCAGCCCTTATACCCTGATTACACAAAGGAGCCGAGAACATGTTTTCAAAAAGCGTTACCCTCGCACAATACGACCCCGATTTGGCAGCAGCCATTGCCCAAGAAGACAAGCGCCAGCAAGACCACGTCGAGCTGATCGCCTCTGAAAACTACGTCAGCTGTGCCGTTATGGAAGCCCAAGGTTCGCAATTGACCAACAAATACGCTGAAGGCTATCCCGGCAAACGCTACTACGGCGGCTGTGAATACGTCGATATTGTCGAACAATTAGCGATTGACCGCGTAAAAGAACTGTTTGGCGCCGCCTATGCCAACGTTCAACCGCACTCCGGCTCCCAAGCCAACCAAGCCGTGTACGCTTCTGTTTTGAAACCGGGCGACACTATTTTGGGTATGTCTCTGGCACACGGCGGCCACTTGACCCACGGTGCAAGCGTTAATATCTCAGGCAAGCTCTACAACGCCATTACTTATGGTTTGGATGAAAATGAAGTGCTCGATTATGCCGAAGTAGAACGCTTGGCTCTTGAACACAAACCTAAAATGATTGTGGCCGGTGCGTCTGCCTACGCGTTGCAAATCGACTGGGCAAAATTCCGTGAAATCGCCGATAACGTCGGCGCATACCTCTTTGTCGACATGGCGCACTATGCCGGACTGATTGCCGGTGGCGAATATCCTAACCCCGTGCCATTCTGCGACTTCGTAACCACCACCACCCACAAAACCCTGCGCGGCCCTCGCGGCGGTGTGATTTTGTGCCGTGACAATACCCACGAAAAAGCGCTAAACTCTTCCATCTTCCCAAGCCTGCAAGGCGGACCGTTGATGCACGTTATCGCTGCCAAAGCCGTAGCGTTTAAAGAAGCGTTGCAACCTGAGTTCAAACAATACGCAAAACAAGTGAAAATCAATGCTGCCGCCATGGCGGAAGAATTGGTCAAACGCGGTTTGCGCATCGTTTCCGGCCGTACCGAAAGCCACGTTTTCCTCGTTGACCTGCAACCGATGAAAATCACCGGCAAAGCCGCCGAAGCCGCTTTGGGCAAAGCTCACATCACTGTCAACAAAAACGCCATCCCGAATGATCCGGAAAAACCATTCGTTACCTCCGGCATCCGCATCGGCTCCGCCGCCATGACCACTCGTGGTTTTAACGAAGCCGACGCGCGCGTATTAGCGAACTTGGTTGCCGACGTTTTGGCCAACCCTGATGACGAAGCCAACCTTGCCAAAGTCCGCGAACAAATTACCGAGCTTTGCAGCAAGTATCCCGTTTACGGTGCGTAAACTTTTTTAAAAACAAATGCCGTCTGAAAATTTCAGACGGCATTTTTCCAATCGGTTAAAATACCGCCTCGACATTGTCTTTTGGAAAACCCGTGGTTGCATCTGCCATCGACTTCATCCTCCATATCGACCAACACCTGCTTGCGCTGTCGGCGCAATACGGCATTTGGATTTACGCCATTTTATTTATTATTGTGTTCTGCGAAACCGGTATGATTATTACCCCCTTCCTGCCCGGCGATTCGCTGCTGTTTGCCGCCGGCGGGATTGCCGCACTAGGTGGTATGGATATTCATCTGATGGTTATGCTGCTATTTGTCGCCGCTATACTCGGTGACGCGCTCAACTTTACCGTCGGTAAGTATTTCGGCGGCAGGCTGTTCGCCAACCCCGATTCTAAAATCTTCCGATGCGAATATCTCGATAAAACCCACCGTTTTTACGAAAGACACGGTGGAAAAACCATCATCATTGCCCGTTTTGTACCTATCGTCCGCACCTTTGCCCCCTTTGTTGCCGGCATGGGCAAAATGCATTATGCAAAATTTATCCGCTATAACATCATCGGCGGCTTCTTGTGGGTTATCCTGTTTTCTTATGCAGGCTATTTCTTTGCCAACTTCCCCGTCGTAAAAAATAATCTGGGTTTGGTGATGGGCGGCATCATTATTGTTTCCATCCTGCCGGGTGCGGTTGAAATTGCCCGCGCCAAACTTGCGGTAAAATCCAAACGGTAACTGTTGAGAATTTGTATCATGAATATATTATCCGTAGAAAACGCTTCCTTTGCCGTCGGCCATGTCGCCCTGCTCGACAAAACTTCCTTCCAACTCGACAGCGGCGAAAAAATCGGCTTAATCGGCCGCAACGGCGCGGGTAAGTCTTCGTTTCTGAAAATCCTCGCCGGCGTGCAAAAGCTCGACGACGGGCAGATTATCGTTCAAAACAACCTCAAAATCGTTTATGTGCCGCAGGAATCCTTTTTTGATAAGGATGCAACCGTATTTGATACCGTTGCCGAAGGTTTGGGCGAAATTCGCGATTTATTGCGCCGTTATCATCATGTCAGCCATGAGTTGGAAAATGGTTCGAGTGAGGCTTTGTTGAAAGAGCTCAACGAATTGCAACTTGAAATCGAAGCGAAGGACGGCTGGAAACTGGATGCGGCAGTAAAGCAGACTTTGGGCGAACTCGGTTTACCGGAAAACGAAAAAATCGGCAACCTCTCCGGTGGTCAGAAAAAGCGTGTCGCCTTGGCGCAGGCTTGGGTGCAAAAGCCCGATGTATTGCTGCTGGACGAACCGACCAACCATTTGGACATCGATGCGATTATCTGGCTGGAAAACCTGCTTAAAGCGTTTGAAGGCAGCCTGGTCGTGATTACCCATGACCGCCGTTTTTTGGATAATATCGCCACGCGCATCGTCGAACTCGACCGCGGCATTCTGCGCTCCTATCCCGGCTCGTTCTCTAAATACAGCGAGAAAAAAGCGCAAGAGTTGGCAGTCGAGGCGGAACATAACCGCCTCTTCGACAAATTCCACGCACAGGAAGAAGCATGGATACGCAAAGGCATCGAAGCGCGCCGTACCCGTAATGAAGGCCGCGTGCGCCGTTTGGAAGAGCTGCGCCGCCAGCGCACCGAACGCCGCAATGTGCAGGGGCAGGTCAATTTCAAGCTCGACAGCGGTGAGAAAAGCGGCAAAATCATCGCCGAACTGGAACATGCCTCGTTTGCCTATGGCGACAAAGTCATCATGGACAAATTCTCCGCCATCTTGCAGCGCGGCGACAAAATCGGCTTAATCGGCCCAAATGGTATTGGCAAAACCACCTTCCTCAAGCTGATTTTGGGCGAATTGCAGCCGACCTACGGCAGAATCCGCATCGGCAGCAAGCAGGAGGTCGCCTATTTCGACCAGTTCCGCAGCGCGTTGAACGAAAACGACACCGTGTTTTACACGCTCGGACAAGGCAACGATTACGTCGAAGTCGGCGGCAAGAAAAAACATGTCATGAGCTATTTGGAAGATTTCCTGTTCCATCCAGCCCGTGCACAAAGTCCTGTTTCATCGCTCTCCGGCGGCGAACGCAACCGCCTCCTGCTGGCAAAACTCTTCACCCGCCCTGCCAATATCCTGGTCTTGGACGAACCGACTAACGACTTGGACATCGACACCCAAGAGTTGCTCGAAGATTTGCTGCGTGATTACCAAGGTACGGTATTCCTCGTCTCGCACGACCGTATGTTCCTTGATAACGTGATTACCCAAAGCATTGTTTTCGAAGGACAAGGCCGTCTGAAAGAATACATCGGCGGCTATCAGGACTATATCGACGCAAAATCACGCGAAGAGAAAATTCAGACGGCATCCGCACCCAAAACAGCCGATGCCGAACCAGTGAAAGAAAAACCCAAAGCCAACCGCACGGTCAAACTGTCCTACAAAGAGCAGCGCGAACTCGATGCCCTGCCCGACGAAATCGCCGCTTTGGAAGCCGAACAGGCTGAAATCAATACCCAACTTTCCGATCCTGAAATTTTCAAAGATTACGAAAAAGCAGGTGCATTGCAAAACCGCGCCGAAGAAATCGAAATGCTGCTTTTGGAAAAGCTGGAACGCTGGGAGCTGCTGGAAACCAAACAGAACGGCAATGCCGTCTGAAATCAAATAGGAAGAAAAAAATGTTCAAACGACCTGAAGAAATCATCGTCCTGATACTTGCCGTCCTCTGGATTGCCGGTACGTATTTTCTCTCCGCCCTGTTTGGAGCGGATGCTTATACCGTGTTAAAAATCACTGCCCTTACCCTGCTTTGGTCTGCCGCATCATTCCTCCTTTGGCAAAAAAACCTCAGCCGGCATATCTGGCCGCTGCTGCTCGGCTGCCTGACTGCCTGTTGGTGGCCGTATCTGAATCAATCGGTCGCACCCGGTTCTTTACCTTGGTATGCATCATGGACGTTCAAAACCATCTTAGCCCTGATTCCCGTAACCGCAGGTTATCTGTTTAAATGGAAACAATACCGGCAGCGCAAAACAAAGCCGTAAGCCCGTCTTTTTTCAGACGGCATCTTCGGTCAGACTGTCAACAATTCCGATAAAATGCTATACTCGCACCCCTTATCATGCCGTCTGAAACCGCCTTTTGGGAAAGCAGAAATGATCAGCAAACAAGAATACCAAGCCCAAGCCGCACAAGGCTACAACCGCATCCCGCTCGTGCAAGAACTTCTTGCCGACTTGGATACGCCGCTTTCCCTCTATCTCAAACTTGCCAACCGCCCCTATACCTACCTGCTCGAATCCGTTGTCGGCGGCGAACGTTTCGGCCGCTATTCCTTTATCGGCCTGCCTTGCAGCCACTATCTTAAAGTCAGCGGCAAACACGTCGATGTTTATCAAAACGGCGAAATCGTCGAGCAACACGACGGCAATCCGCTACCCTTTATCGAAGCCTTCCACAACCGTTTCAAAACACCCGAAATCCCAAGCCTGCCGCGCTTTACCGGCGGATTGGTCGGCTACTTCGGTTACGAAACCATCTACAATTTCGAACACTTCGCCCACCGCCTGAAAAACACCGCCAAAGCCGATCCGCTCGGCACGCCCGACATCTTGCTGATGTTGTCGCAAGATTTGGCGGTGATTGACAATTTGAGCGGCAAAATCCACCTCATCGTTTACGCCGATCCGTCGCAGCCCAATGGCTACGAACGCGCCCGCGAACGCCTCGAAGACATCCGTACCCAATTGCGCCAAAGCTGCGCCATCCCGCTCTCGCTCGGCAGCAAACATACTGAAGCCGTCAGCGAGTTCGGCGAAGAACCGTTCAAAGCCTGCGTCGATAAAATCAAAGACTACATCTTCGCAGGCGACTGTATGCAGGTCGTCCCAAGCCAGCGCATGAGCATGGAATTCACCGACAGCCCGCTCGCCCTCTACCGCGCCCTGCGCACGCTCAACCCTTCGCCTTATCTCTTCTACTACGATTTCGGCGATTTCCACATCGTCGGTTCCTCGCCCGAAATCCTCGTCCGCCGCGAACGCAACGACGTTATCGTCCGCCCCATCGCCGGCACGCGCCTGCGCGGCAAAACCCCTGCCGAAGACCTTGCCAACGAACAAGACTTATTAAGCGACGCCAAAGAAATCGCCGAACACGTCATGCTCATCGATTTAGGGCGCAACGACGTCGGCCGCATCAGCAAAACAGGCGAAGTCAAAGTAACCGACAAAATGGTGATTGAAAAATACTCCCATGTGATGCACATCGTTTCCAACGTCGAAGGCCGTCTGAAAGAGGGCGTTACCAACATGGACATCCTCGCCGCTACCTTCCCTGCCGGCACACTTTCCGGCGCACCCAAAGTCCGCGCCATGGAAATCATCGAAGAAGTCGAACCGAGCAAACGCGGCATCTACGGCGGCGCCGTCGGCGTCTGGGGTTTCAACAACGACATGGATTTGGCAATTGCCATCCGCACCGCCGTGATTAAAAACAATACCCTCTTCGTCCAAAGCGGCGCAGGCGTAGTTGCCGACTCCAATCCTGAATCAGAATGGCAGGAAACGCAAAACAAAGCCCGAGCAGTGGTTCGGGCGGCGCAGATGGTGCAGGAAGGGTTGGATAGGTAAACTTGGCGTTTTTAGACAGCCTTTAAGGAATCAACAGGCCGTCTGAAAATCCAAACAATAAGCAGCAATCGTTTGATTAAAACAACTATCTTTACCGAGTCATTCCCACGCAAGCGGGAATCCAGAAATTTGAAATGACGGGAATCTCTAAATATTTCCGAAAGATTGAGGCCTAAATTCCCGCCTGCACAGGAATGACGGATTAACGGTTTCAGACAACCTGAAATAAACAGTAGAACACAGACAAATTAAACCGCTATGAATAAATCCCCCATCCTCCCGCCCGCCATGCTCGGCATCCTCGGCGGCGGACAATTAGGCAGAATGTTTACCGTTGCCGCCAAAACCATGGGCTACAAAGTAACCGTTCTCGACCCCGATCCGAACGCACCGGCGGCGGAACTTGCCGACCGCCATTTGTGCGCGCCGTTTGACGACCAAGCCGCTTTGGACGAGTTGGCAAAATGCGCAGCGGTTACCACTGAATTTGAAAACGTCAATGCCGACGCGATGCGCTTTCTGGCAAAACATACCAACGTTTCCCCCAGCGGCGACTGCGTTGCCATCGCGCAAAACCGTATTGAGGAAAAAGCGTGGATACGCAAAGCGGGATTGCAAACCGCGCCGTATCAAGTGGTTTGCTGTTCAGACGACATCAGCGAAGCAAGCGCGCAATTTTTGCCCGGCATCCTGAAAACGGCTACGTTGGGCTACGACGGCAAAGGTCAAATCCGCGTCAAAACGGTGGATGAACTCAAAGCCGCGTTTGCCGAACACGGCGGCGTAGATTGCGTTTTGGAAAAAATGGTGGATTTACGCGGCGAAATTTCCGTTATCGTATGCCGTCTGAACAATGACAACGTGCAAACCTTCGACCCCGCCGAAAACATCCACGAAAACGGCATCTTGGCCTATTCCATCGTCCCTGCGCGACTGAGTGCCGACGTGCAGCAACAGGCGCGGCAGATGGCACAACGCTTGGCAGACGAATTGAATTATGTCGGCGTGTTGGCGGTGGAAATGTTCGTCGTCGGCGACACGCATGAATTAGTCGTCAACGAAATCGCGCCGCGTCCGCACAATTCCGGCCACCATACCATCGACGCCTGCGCGGCAGACCAATTCCAGCAACAGGTCCGCCTGATGTGCAACCTGCCTCCGGCTGATACCAAATTACTGAGCTCTTGCTGTATGGCGAATATTTTGGGCGACGTCTGGAAGGAAGACGGCAGCGAACCCGAATGGCTGCCGCTGCAAAGCCATCCGAATGCACACCTGCACCTATACGGCAAAAAAGCCGCGCGGAAAGGTCGGAAAATGGGGCATTTCACCATGTTGGGAACTGACTCCGACTCCGTATTCCTGCAAACAAAAATCCTACACCAGTCTTTATAATCGGAACGCCGGCAGTCTAAGTCTGCCGGCAATCCATACGCCAACCTTGCTAATATACCGCCATGAGCCTGTTGACACTGTTACGCCCCGCTACCGTACAAGACTGCAACGATATCTTCAACGTCCACCTGCACTCTGTCCAATACACCTGCATCCGCAGCTACAACGACCAGGCCCTGCAAGTATGGGAAGGCCTGCTCAATACAGATAGCTACCTACCGACCATTTCAGATCCCGATAAAGCACTTTGGGTCGCGGAATATAAAGGCAGCATTCAAGGCTTTTTCCAAATCGACTGTCGCGAAGCGCAGCTTGACGCACTTTACGTCCACCCCTTATTCCACAATCTGGGGTTGGGTACTTCGCTGCTTTATCAGGCAGAAACCATTGCCCGCCAGTCCGGTCTAAGTTTCCTAAAACTCTATGCCTCGCTCAACTCCATCCCGTTTTACCTCATCAACCGCTACGAATCACTCGGTTCCGCAATATTACAGCTTGACTCAAGCATCAAAATCAAATGCGAACTGATGCGGAAACACCTCTGACTACTCCTTATAACCAAAACTGATAATCTTCAAATCAAACATTATTTCTACAAACACCAATAGCCGTATAAAGTTGCCGTATCCACCAACCGACAGGATACGCACATGAAAACCTACTCACCGGCACTCTATACCGCAGCCCTGCTCACCGCATGCAGCCCCTCTGTAAACCCAGATAATCCGTCAGGGCAAAATATCCCGGCAAATACCGAATCCAACGGTAAAACCATCGCCCTGCTCAATGCCTCATACGATGTAGCACGGGATTTCTACAAAGAATACAACCCATTATTTATCAAAGAATACCAATCCAAACATCCCGGCACATCCGTCAGCATCCAACAGTCCCACGGGGGTTCTAGCAAACAGGCATTATCCGTAGCCAACGGCCTTCAAGCCGATGTCGTCACCATGAACCAATCCTCCGATATCGATCTGCTCGAAAAAAAAGGACTGGTACAAAAAGGCTGGAAACAAGCCCTACCAGACCATGCAGCCCCCTACACCAGCACCATGGTTTTCCTTGTCCGAAAAAGCAATCCGAAACAAATCCACGACTGGAACGACCTTGCCAAAAACGGTGTTAAAATCGTCATCGCCAATCCCAAAACCACAGGCAACGGACGCTATGCATTCCTCGGCGCGTACGGCTACGGCTTGAAAGCGACCAACGGCAACGAACAGGAAACCCAAAAACTCGTTGCAGCCATTCTCAAAAACACCCCCGTTTTTGAAAACGGAGGACGAGCCGCCACCACCACCTTCACACAACGAAACATCGGCGACGTACTCATCACTTTTGAAAACGAAGCCAACTACGTCAGCAAAAAACTGACAAAAGAACAATTTGAGATTGTTTATCCCAGCTACACCATTTCCGCCGAAAGCCCCGTTGCCGTCGTAAACAGCGTCGTCGGAAAAAAAGGCACACAGGAAGCCGCCCAATCCTATCTCGAATACCTTTGGAGCGAACCAGCGCAAGAACTCGCCGCATCGCTCTACCTGCGCCCGCGTAACGCCGAAGTATTGGCACGGCACAAAGCCGACTTCCCGGACTTAGACACCTTCTCTCCAGAAGAAAAATTCGGCGGCTGGGAAAAAATCATGAAAACCTACTTCGCCGACGGCGGCATGCTCGACCAATTAAGCGCTAAAAAATAAACATCATACCGCCCAAACCTCCTGATGCCGTCTGAACCACTTTCAGACGGCATCGTCCAACCTCTGCAAGCCCATCCTGGCAAGCCCAAACAAATTCCCCTACAATCACATTTTCAAGCCAAAATAACGACAAAACAAATAACAGGAAAAAACATGAATACTGACTTCCAAAACATCCTCAAACAACTGGGCAAACAGGCCAAAAAAGAAGCGGCAGAAAAACAGGAAGCCGAAAAAAACAAGCAAAAACAAGAACAGGATTTGGATTTTTCACAAGTAGTCGGACAAGTCTCCCCATTAAAAAACCGTCAACAATATTATGCACCGCCCGACAAAACCCCCATCAAAGTCCGTCCTAAAGATACCCGCACCGACGAAGAAAACTATTTTTACATCGGCAGCACATACAATGAACCGCCCGCCAGCTTCAGCAAAAACGGACAGGGAAAAAACGACATTCAACGCCTGAAAAACGGATACTATCCCGTCGTTACCGATGTCGACCTACACGGCTACAACCAAGAAGAAGCCCAAAAAGTCCTCAACGAATTCATCGAGTTCACCCAAAAACGCGGTGTATGCGGAGAAATCATCCACGGCAGCGGATTAGGTTCCAAAGGCTACACACCCGTACTCAAAAACATGACCCGCAACTGGCTGATGCAGCACCCTGAGGTACTTGCCTATGTCGAACCGCGGGAAGGCAACGACGGCTGCGTCCGCATCCTGCTCAAACGCAAATCAAGGCAGCAAGACTGACAAATTTCTCCAACAGACTTGGCAGCACCTCACAATATCCGTATAATTTGCAAACCATTTCTGGGGGCGACCTTGGTTTCGACGGGGGTTGCGAAGCAGATGCGGGCATACCGGGGTCTCAGATTCCCGTAAAACACTGAATTCAAATAGTCGCAAACGACGAAACTTACGCTTTAGCCGCTTAAGGCTAGCCGTTGCAGCAGTTGGTCAATGGACTGTGTGGCGAAAGCCACTGCAACGTCATCTTACATTGACTGGTTTCCTGCCGGGTTACTTGGCAAGAAATGAGACTTAAGGTAACTGGTTCCCTGAAGGCCTGTCGGTCGGCATGACGGGGATAAGATTCCAAATAGATACGACTAAGTATGTAGAACGCTTTGTAGAGGACTTTCGGACGGGGGTTCGATTCCCCCCGCCTCCACCATACCCTATTTTCAGTAGTATCCTGCAATACGCATAAAGCCTTGAAATTCAACATTTCAAGGCTTTTTTACATCATCATCCGTCATTCTTTAAAATTCAATACAAACCTTCATCTGAATCCGATATTGACGATGCCTTAGCATGCCGTCTGAAAGCAACTGCACTTCAACGCCAATCCATACCCAATCATTACTATCCGCAATATCGGCAGTCCAATATGTCTTTGCGGATGTAGTTCAGCAGGAAGGCTGCGGTGTCTTCGTGTTCCGCCTGTACGAAGACAAAGAGTCGGGCGATGATTTTGCCGATGAAGACTTTTTGCAGGGCGCAGGCGTCGGTCAGGGTGTGTTCCTGCAGGAAGCTGCGGATGTCTTCGGGCAAGGTGTAGTCGCGGGCAACGGCGGCAAAGCGGGCATCGGTTTGCAGGCGGTCGAGCAGGGTTTGGTTTTTGTCCAACTTAATACCCGCTTCTTTTTCTTCGGCGGTGGCACGGACGAACTGGTCGTAAATTTCGGCATAAAGCATATCGTTCGGACCTTCGAAGATGGTGAAGGGGCGGATGTCGATAGCGATATTGCTGGCGGTGTGTCCGCGTTCAAAACCCTTCGCGCCCAAGAGTTTTTGCAGCATTTGTGCGGCGGCGTAAGTGTATTCCGTGGCGAGGGTTTTGATGATGTTTGCCTCCATCAGTTGATGGGCGACGGGTGCAACGGGCGAAACGGAATGGCAGACGTAGCGGTAAAGAATCTCGGAAACCTGATGGCGGCGTTGGATTTCGCGGCGTTCGTAATCGACGAATTTGATGTCGTTGCGAACGTATCGGTTCAGGTTTTCAAGGATGTATTCCATGATACCGTGCGTCATGCCGATCAGTTGCAGACGGCTGCGGATAAAGATGTTTTGGAACGCGCGCAAACCGGCGGTGTCGCTCTGAGAGAGTTTCATGACGGCGGCGGAGGGCATTTGGGCATCAATACAGTTGACGGCATAACGGACGGCGCGCAAGCCTTCAGATGTGAGGGCTTCATAGCGGATGTATTGTTTGGGAACGAGCAGCAGATCGATGATTTTGGAGAGTTTGCCGTTTTTGCGCTCTTTGGCGGCAACGAGGAGAAAGTCGCTTTGCGAGTTGCCTTGCCAATATTTCGCGGCATTGACGTAAATGGTTTGTTCGTCGATATATTCATAATAGGACTGCATTTCTCGGGCAATCGCCGCGCCGGAGGTTTCGGGTTCGGTAACACCCAAACCACCGCCCTCGCCTTTGAAAACCATGTCCAAACCTTGCGCGACTTGCGCTTCGTCGCCGAATTCTTGCAGGGGCTGCAACACCAACGCGCCCTCGATGCCGGTACGCAGGGTAACGGGCACGCCGTAATGCCCCGCAATCCGCAATACTTCCTGAATTTCAAACTGACTACCCTTGCGACCGCCGTGTTTTTTGTCGAGGAAGGGCAACAGCAAACCCGCCTGCTTCAAGGCAAGCCATTTGTCTTCGGGCAGGTATTGCATGAGGTTGATGCCGTCTGAAAAAATGCGGCGGAATGCGGATTCGATGTGCTTTAAAAAAGCAGCCGTGCCCATGGTTGACGGCTGCGCGCTTGATTCAGTGTGTGTCATCATATTTTCCGGTTAATTTCTATTAACGGGCAGTTTTATCAAACCGCCGCCCATAATTTAGAGTTTAGTTTCTAAAATTTACCACAAAGTATGACAGCTAACAATCCGCTTCACTATTTTCATGCTAATCAATCTTTCAGACGGCATCAGATTATCGCCATCGTGTTAGAATTGCCGTTTGCCTCCGTATCTAAAATATTTCCGCGCCATGACCTATCCTATCCCCAAACCCCGTGAAAAATCCCGTTGGCTCAATCTGTCTCAAGGCTCACTGCCCTTGGCTTTGGCGCGTTATCTGCCGCATAAGCAGCTCAAGGTTGTCTTGACCCAAGATGCGGAACAGGCGCTACGCCTTCAGACGGCCTGGCTGTTTTTCCGTCCGCACGATACTGCGGTGTTCCTGCCGGACTGGGAAACGCTGCCTTACGAGCGTTTTTCGCCGCATCAGGATTTGGTGTCGGAGCGGCTCTCTGCGTTGTGGCAGATTAAGAGCGGCGCGGCGGACGTGTTGTTCGTACCGGTTGCCACGGCGATGCAGAAGCTGCCGCCCGTGCCGTTTCTGGCGGGGCGCACGTTCTGGCTGAAAACGGGGCAGACTTTGGATATAGGTCGTCTGAAAACCGATTTGGTGGATGCGGGCTACAACCATGTTTCCCATGTTGTCGCGGCGGGCGAGTTTGCCGTGCGTGGCGGGATTGTCGATTTGTTCCCGATGGGCAGCGAAATGCCTTACCGCATCGATTTGTTCGACGATGAAATCGACAGCATCAAAACCTTTGACACCGAGACACAGCGCACCATCTCCCCCGTTTCCGAAATCCGCCTGCTGCCGGCGCACGAGTTCCCCACCGACAGCGAGGCGCAAAAAATCTTCCGCAGCCGCTTCCGCGAGGAAGTCGATGGCAATCCGAACGATGCGGCTGTGTACAAAGCCGTCAGCAACGGCCACTTCGGCGCGGGCGTGGAATATTATCTGCCACTGTTTTTTGAAAACGAGCTGGAAACGCTGTTTGACTATATCGGCGACGATGCACTGTTTGTCTCTTTGGGCGACGTTCATGCTGAGGCAAACCGCTTTTGGAGCGACGTCAAATCGCGTTACGCCATGGCGCAGGGCGATGAGACCTATCCGCCTTTGCTTCCACAGCATTTGTATCTCTCTGCCGATGTATTCGCAGGCCGTCTGAAAAACTACGGACAAGTGCTGCCCGATGTTTCCGGCAAGGAACACACCCTGCCCGACCTTGCCGTCAACCGCCAGTCCGACGAGCCTTTGCAGGCATTGAAGGATTTTCAGACGACCTTTGATGGGCGGATTTTGCTGTGCGCCGAAAGTCTGGGACGGCGCGAAACCATGCTCGGCTTCTTGCAGCAAAATGGCTTGAAAGCCAAACCTGTGTCCGACTGGCAAGGCTTTTTATCGGCGCACGAGCCGCTGATGATTACAGTGGCGCCGTTGGCATACGGATTCAAACTGGGCGGGCTGCAATCTCCGAACCAACAGCAACCTACTCCCGACTCCGAGGGAGAAGGTTGGGGAGAGGGCAAAGCGGTTGCCGCTCAAAGTGCCATCGCCGTCATCACCGAATCCGACCTCTACCAATACGTCGCCCGTTCGCGCGTCCACAACCGCCGCAAGAAACATGCCGCTGTTTCAGACGGCCTGTTGCGCGACCTTGCCGAAATCAATATCGGCGACCCCGTCGTGCACGAGGAACACGGCATCGGGCGGTATATGGGCTTGGTAACGATGGATTTGGGCGGCGAAACCAACGAAATGATGTTGCTCGAATACGCGGGCGAAGCGCAGCTTTATGTGCCTGTTTCGCAACTGCATTTAATCAGCCGCTACTCCGGCCAGGCGCATGAAAACGTCGCCCTGCACAAGCTCGGCAGCGGCGCGTGGAACAAGGCGAAACGCAAAGCCGCCGAAAAAGCGCGCGACACCGCCGCCGAGTTGCTCAACCTCTACGCCCAACGCGCCGCCCAATCAGGACACAAATTTGAAATCAACGAGTTGGACTATCAGGCGTTTGCCGACGGCTTCGGCTACGAGGAAACCGAAGACCAGGCCGCTGCCATTGCCGCCGTGATTAAAGATTTGACGCAGGCGAAGCCGATGGACCGCCTCGTGTGCGGCGATGTCGGTTTCGGCAAAACCGAAGTCGCCCTGCGCGCCGCGTTTGTGGCGGTGATGGGCGGCAAACAGGTCGCCGTACTCGCCCCGACCACGCTTCTGGTCGAGCAGCACGCGCAAAACTTCGCCGACCGCTTCGCCGATTTCCCTGTGAAAGTCGCCAGCCTTTCGCGTTTCAACAACAGCAAAGCCACCAAAGCCGCGCTGGAAGGCATGGCGGACGGCACGGTCGATATCGTTATCGGCACGCACAAATTGGTGCAGGATGACATCAAATTCAAAAACTTAGGTTTAGTGATTATCGATGAAGAACACCGCTTCGGCGTGCGCCAGAAAGAGCAACTCAAACGCCTGCGCGCCAATGTCGATATCCTCACCATGACCGCCACGCCGATTCCACGCACCCTCAGCATGGCGCTCGAAGGCCTGCGCGACTTCTCGCTGATTACCACCGCTCCCAGCCGCCGCCTCGCCGTCAAAACCTTTGTCAAACCCTTCAGCGAAGGCAGCGTGCGCGAAGCCGTATTGCGTGAACTCAAGCGCGGCGGGCAGGTATTTTTCCTGCACAATGAAGTGGATACCATCGAAAACATGCGCGAGCGGCTGGAAACCCTGCTGCCCGAAGCCCGCATCGGCGTGGCGCACGGACAACTGCGCGAGCGCGAGTTGGAACAAGTCATGCGCGACTTTTTGCAGCAAAGATTCAACGTGTTGCTCTGCTCCACCATCATCGAAACCGGCATCGACATCCCCAACGCCAACACCATCATCATCAACCGCGCCGACAAATTCGGGCTGGCGCAACTGCACCAGCTTCGCGGGCGCGTCGGCCGCAGCCACCACCAAGCCTACGCCTACCTGCTCACGCCCGAATACATCACCAAAGACGCAGAAAAACGCCTCGACGCCATTGCGGCGGCAGACGAACTCGGCGCAGGTTTCACCCTCGCCATGCAGGATTTGGAAATCCGCGGCGCAGGTGAAATCCTCGGCGAAGGTCAGTCCGGCGAAATGATACAGGTCGGCTTCACGCTCTACACTGAAATGCTCAAGCAAGCCGTACGCGACCTCAAAAAAGGCCGCCAACCCGACCTTGACGCACCATTGGGCATTACCACCGAAATCAAACTGCACAGCCCGGCATTACTACCTGAAGACTACTGCCCCGACATCCACGAGCGCCTCGTCCTCTACAAACGCCTCGCCGTCTGCGAAACCGTGCAGCAAATCAACGCCATACACGAAGAACTCGTCGACCGCTTCGGCCTACCCGAACAACCCGTCAAAACCCTGATTGAAAGCCACCACTTACGGCTTGCGGCAAAAGAACTGGGTATAGACGCCATTGATGCGACCGGAGAGGCGGTAACGGTAACCTTTGGCAAAAACAATAATGTCGATCCAACCGAAATCATCCTGCTGATTCAGAACGACAAAAAATACCGCCTTGCCGGCGCGGATAAGCTGCGATTTACCGCAGATATGGAAAATATCGAGGTCAGAATCAATACAGTAAAAAACGTTTTAAAAACCTTGCAAACCAGATGCCTGCCTAAAGAAAGCCGATACGGCAATGCCGTCTGAAACATTGTTTTCCTTGTCTGAAAGCTGCCATTATGAATTTGAAGGAAACTCCACTATAATACGGCATTCAGATTTTCAGACGGCATCCTGTCCGTCAGACCGCACCAAAACAACAAAAGGAAATACATGTTCCGTACCATGCTTGGCGGAAAAATCCACCGCGCCACCGTTACCGAAGCCGATTTGAACTATGTCGGCAGTATTACCGTCGATCAGGACCTGTTAGACGCGGCAGGCATCTACCCCAACGAAAAAGTCGCCATCGTCAACAACAACAATGGCGAACGTTTTGAAACCTATACCATTGCAGGGAAACGCGGCAGCGGCGTGATTTGCCTGAACGGTGCTGCGGCCAGGCTGGTACAGAAAGGCGATATCGTCATCATCATGTCTTACGTCCAACTCTCCGAACCCGAAATCGCCGCGCATGAGCCCAAAGTCGTCTTGGTGGACGGAAACAACAAAATCCGCGACATCATCTCCTATGAGCCGCCGCACACCGTGCTGTAACCCTGAAAACGGACATTGACCATGGATATTAAAATCAACGGCATTACCGTCGGTAACGACGCTCCTTTCGTACTGTTCGGCGGCATCAACGTTTTAGAAAATTTGGATTCCACCCTCCAAACCTGCGCGCATTACGTCGAAGTTACCCAAAAACTCGGTATTCCCTATATCTTTAAAGCATCTTTCGACAAGGCAAACCGTTCCTCCATACATTCTTATCGCGGCGTAGGCTTGGAAGAAGGCTTAAAGATTTTCGAAAAAGTCAAAGCAGAATTCGGCATCCCCGTCATTACCGACGTACACGAACCCTATCAGTGCCAACCCGTTGCCGAAGTGTGCGATGTCATCCAGCTTCCCGCATTCCTTGCGCGGCAGACCGATTTAGTGGTTGCCATGGCAAAAACCGGCAAGGTTGTCAACATCAAAAAACCCCAGTTCCTCAGCCCCTCTCAAATGAAAAACATTGTGGAAAAATTCCGCGAAGCCGGCAATGGGAAACTGATTTTATGCGAACGCGGCAGCAGCTTCGGCTACGACAACCTCATTGTCGATATGCTCGGTTTCGGCGTGATGAAACAAACCTGCGACAATCTGCCGGTCATCTTTGACGTTACCCACTCCCTGCAAACAAGGGAATCGGGCTCTGCCGCTTCCGGAGGAAGACGGTCGCAAGCACTGGATTTGGCACTTTCCGGCATGGCTGCCCGGATTGCAGGCCTGTTTCTTGAATCCCACCCCGATCCGAAACTGGCAAAATGCGACGGCCCCAGCGCACTGCCGCTGCACCTTCTGGAAGACTTTTTAATCCGCATCAAGGCATTGGACGATTTAATCAAATCGCAGCCGGTTTTAACCATTGAGTAATAGGGACAAACTGCATCCATCATGCGAACCTTACGAAAAATCAGCCTTTACGCCGCAACTTTATGGCTTGGCATACAAATTGCCGCCGGCTACATCGTTACACCGATTTTGTTCAAAATGCTACCCAAAATGCAGGCAGGGGAAATTGCAGGCGTTTTGTTCCATATCGTTTCTTGGTCAGGGCTGATCATTTGGGGAATACTGTTTCTGGCACATACTAAAATCCTGACCCGCCTGCAAACCATTTTATTATGTACTTTGCTGCTTTCTGTCGCCATCAACCAGTTTCTAATTGCCCCTGTCATCGAGGCATTGAAATACGGTCACGAAGATTGGCTGCTGTCTCTGCTTGGCGGATCCTTCGGAATGTGGCACGGCATTTCCAGTATTGTTTTTATGGCAACCGCCCTACTTTCGACAGCCTTAAGTTGGCAACTTTCTTCCTGTAAGAATGCCGTCTGAAGCCCTACCGTTTTACCTCCCTTCACCTCACTTGGAGAATATTCATGAGTGCAATTATTGATATTTTTGCCCGAGAAATCCTAGATTCACGCGGCAACCCAACCGTAGAATGCGACGTACTGTTGGAATCCGGCGTAATGGGACGCGCAGCCGTACCAAGCGGCGCATCAACCGGTCAGAAAGAAGCTTTGGAACTTCGCGACGGCGACAAATCTCGTTACTTGGGCAAAGGCGTATTGAAAGCCGTTGACCACGTCAACAACCAAATCGCGCAAGCCCTCATCGGTATCGATGCCAGCGAACAATCTTATATCGACCAAATCATGATCGAATTGGACGGTACTGAAAACAAAGGCAACTTGGGTGCCAACGCGACTTTGGCCGTTTCTATGGCCGTAGCACGCGCAGCCGCTGAAGATGCAGGCCTGCCCCTGTACCGTTACTTGGGCGGCGCAGGCCCAATGGCCCTGCCTGTTCCGATGATGAACGTTATCAACGGCGGCGAACATGCCAATAACAGCTTGAACATTCAAGAATTCATGATTATGCCTGTCGGCGCAAAATCCTTCCGCGAAGCCCTGCGTTGCGGTGCCGAAATTTTCCATGCACTGAAAAAACTGTGTGACAGCAAAGGCTTCCCAACTACCGTTGGCGACGAAGGCGGTTTCGCACCTAACCTGAACAGCCACAAAGAAGCCCTGCAACTGATCGTCGAAGCAACCGAAGCCGCCGGCTATAAAGCAGGCGAAGACGTATTGTTCGCCCTGGACTGCGCATCCAGCGAATTCTACAAAGACGGTAAATACCACTTGGAAGCCGAAGGCCGCTCTTACACCAGCGCAGAATTTGCCGAATACTTGGAAGGCCTGGTTAACGAATTCCCAATCATTTCCATCGAAGACGGCATGGACGAAAACGACTGGGAAGGCTGGAAACTGCTGACCGAAAAATTGGGCAAAAAAGTTCAATTGGTCGGCGACGACTTGTTCGTAACCAATCCAAAAATCTTGGCCGAAGGCATCGAAAAAGGCGTAGCAAACGCATTGCTGGTCAAAGTCAACCAAATCGGTACTTTGAGCGAAACCCTGAAAGCCGTCGACTTGGCCAAACGCAACCGCTACGCCAGCGTAATGAGCCACCGCTCCGGCGAAACCGAAGACAGCACCATTGCCGACTTGGCAGTTGCCACCAACTGCATGCAGATCAAAACCGGCTCCCTCTCCCGTTCCGACCGTATGGCAAAATACAACCAACTGCTGCGTATCGAGGAAGAATTGGCGGAAGCCGCCTACTACCCCGGGAAAGCCGCATTCTACCAACTGGGCAAATAAAAAAGGTTTAACGTATGAAGTGGGTAACTGTCGTTTTATCCGTCTCACTTGTCTGCTGCCAGTACAGCCTCTGGTTCGGCAAAGGCAGTATCGGACGCAACAACAACCTGAAAGATCAAATTGCCGTTCAGGAAGAAAAAAACCAGACACTCGCTTTACGCAATAATTCTCTGGCCGCCGAAGTCTATGATTTAGAAAACGGTCAAGAAGCCATTTCAGAAATTGCCAGAGTAGAATTAGGCTACATCCAAGACGGTGAAACTTTTTACCGACTCATCAGGCATAACCGGTAATGCTGTACAAAAGCCGTCTGAATCCGTTTCAGACGGCTTTTATTTCAAGAAACTGTCAGGTTTCTCCCCGACCTCTCCCTCCAATCCGCAATCCAAACTGATATTTTCTTCAACGCAACAGCAACAAGGCAGTATTTCATCCCTACCCAGAAAAGCCAAAGGCGGTATGCGATAAGTAACACTCCCCTCCAAAATCTTTAACCGGCAAGATCCGCAATATCCGCTGCGACACTGATACTCCACCTTATGACCGGTCCGTTCCAGCCCTTCTAACAAAGTTTCCCCCTCCAACAACTCAAAAACCCTATCTCTCGTACTAATGAGTGCCATCTCTAACCAATCATAAAAATCCAAAACCGATAACAAGCCTAACCCGCTATTTTTCATTCCTTATTGAAAAAATGCCGTCTGAAAAACAAGTTTCAGACGGCATTCCTCCATAAAAAACACATACAGTAAAAAATTTACAGCTCAAAGTCGCCCAAATCGTCCGTACTCACTTCGGAATCAATCTGCCCGATCAGGTAAGAAGAGATTTCCACTTCCTGAGGCGCAACCTGGACGTTATCCGATGAGAGCCACGCATTAATCCAAGGAATCGGATTCTGATTCGCTCCTTCAAATCCGATTGGCAATCCCACCGCCTGCATACGGAGGTTGGTAATATATTCGACGTATTGGGATAAGATTTCTTTGTTTAAGCCGATCATCGAACCGTCTTTAAACAAATATGCCGCCCATTCTTTTTCCTGCTCCGCCGCTTTTTTGAAGAGTTTGAAACACTCTTCCTGCAATTCCTCGGCAATTTCCGCCATTTCCGGATCATCGACACCCGAACGCATCAAATTAAGCATATGCTGCGTACTGGTCAGATGCAGCGCTTCATCACGAGCAATCAGTTTGATGATTTTGGCGTTACCTTCCATCAACTCGCGCTCGGCAAAAGCAAACGAGCAGGCGAATGAAACATAGAAACGGATGGCTTCCAACACGTTGACACACATCAGGCAGAGATATAGTTTTTTCTTCAACTCGCGCAAAGACACGTTAACGAGCTTGCCGCCGACATTGTGCACCCCTTCGCCCAACAGGTTGTAATACTGGGTGTATTCGATTAAATCATCATAATAGCAGGCAATGTCTTCGGCGCGGGCGATGATGTATTCGTTTTCGACGATATCATCAAACACGACCGACGGATCATTCACGATATTGCGGATGATGTGGGTATAGCTGCGCGAATGGATGGTTTCGCTAAAGCTCCACGTTTCAATCCAAGTTTCCAGCTCGGGAATCGACACCAAAGGCAAGAACGCAACATTCGGGCTGCGGCCTTGAATCGAATCGAGCAGTGTTTGGTATTTCAGATTGCTAATGAAAATATGTTTTTCGTGTTCGGGCAGGTTGGCGTAGTCGATACGGTCGCGCGAGACATCGATTTCTTCAGGCCGCCAGAAGAAAGACAATTGTTTTTCAATCAGTTTTTCAAATACTTCGTATTTCTGCTGGTCATAACGGGCAACATTAACCGGCTGACCGAAAAACATCGGCTCTTTAAGCGCGTCGTTTTTGGTTTTGGGAAAAGTACTGTATGACATGACTAGGTGTTCGCAGGACATAACGTCTCTCTTTTTAAAAATTAGTCGACTTTTCTATTGATTTTTAATTTACCATATGAAACATGTTGAATTTTATCAATAAAGTGCCATCCTAAAATAGTGAAGACTAAAAGAACACTAATAAATATATAAAATTTATATTCAGCTAAGAATGACCAAATGGCATCCATACTTTTCCTTTTCTGGAAAATAACAACTTAGCTTCATATAGTAGTAGGTGCTAATTTAAGAAAATCCTTAAAGCCTTCTACTATCTAGAAGCCTTGGATATACTTTCAAAAATTAACCTGTTTTAAATCTTACAAGCCCCACCTGCACAACCGTCATCCTGAATATCAGTCTGCGTATCATCTGCGCCGTCGCGGGTGTTGTGGTAGTACAGGGTTTTGACGCCGTATTTGTAGGCGGTCAGCAGGTCTTTGAGCATTTGTTTCATGGAAACTTTGTTGCCTTCGAATTTACCAGGGTCGTAGGCGGTATTGGCAGAAATCGCCTGATCGACGAATTTTTGCATCACGCCGACAAGTTTCAGATAGCCTTCGTTGCCCGGAAGCTGCCACAGGGTTTCGTAGGCATTTTTCAGGGTTTCAAATTCCGGCACGACTTGCTTCAGGATGCCGTCTTTCGACGCTTTGACCGTTACCAGTCCACGAGGCGGCTCGATACCGTTGGTGGCGTTGGCGATTTGCGAACTGGTTTCAGACGGCATGAGCGCGGTCAGTGTGGAGTTACGCAGGCCGTATTTGACGATGTCGGCACGCAGGCTTTCCCAGTCGTAATGCAAAGGCTCGTTACACACGGCATCCAAGTCTTTTTTGTAGGTGTCGATGGGCAATTTACCCTGCGAATAAACGGTTTGGTTGAAGAGCGGACACGCTCCGTATTCTTTGGCAAGGTTTACCGATGCTTTGAGCAGGTAATACTGCATGGCTTCAAAGGTACGGTGGGTCAGGCCGAGTGCGGAATCGTCACTGTAACGGACACCGTTTTTCGCCAGATAGTAGGCGTAGTTGATGACGCCTATACCGAGCGAACGGCGACCCATAGTAGAGGTACGCGCGGCTTCTACCGGATATCCCTGATAATCTAAAAGTGCATCGAGTGCGCGAACGGTCAAATCGGCAAGTCCTTCCAACTCGTCCAAGTTGTTCAATGCGCCCAAGTTAAAGGCGGACAGTGTACACAGGGCGATTTCGCCGTTCGGGTCGTTGATATTGTCCAGAGGTTTGGTCGGCAGTGCAATTTCCATGCACAGGTTGGACTGATGCACGGGGGCGACACTCGGATCAAACGGGCTGTGCGTATTGCAATGGTCGACGTTTTGAATGTAAATGCGCCCTGTTCCGGCACGCTCCTGCATCAGTGTGGAAAACAGGTCGGCAGCTGGAATGATGCGCTTGCGTATGTTCGGGTCTTGCTCGTATTTCGTATAGAGCCGTTCAAATTCGTCCTGATCGGCAAAGAACGCCTCGTACAATCCTGGAACCTCATTGGGCGAAAACAGCGTAATATTGCCGCCCTTGATCAGGCGGGTGTACAGCAGGCGGTTGATTTGTACGCCGTAGTCCAACTGGCGGATACGGTTGTCTTCTACACCGCGATTGTTTTTCAACACCAGCAGGCTTTCGGCTTCGATGTGCCACAATGGATAGAACAAGGTTGCCGCGCCGCCGCGCACGCCGCCTTGCGAACAGGATTTAACGGCCGCCTGAAACATTTTGAAAAACGGGATGCAGCCGGTATGCCGGGCTTCGCCGCCCCGGATTTCGCTGTCCAGTCCGCGGATACGTCCGGCATTGATGCCGATGCCCGCACGCTGGGAAACGTACTTCACAATCGCGCTGGTGGTGGCGTTGATGGAATCCAGGCTGTCGTCGCATTCGATCAATACGCAGCTCGAGAACTGGCGTGTAGGCGTACGCACGCCGCTCATAATCGGAGTCGGCAGCGATACTTTAAATGTAGAAACGGCATCGTAAAACCGTTTGACGTAATCGAGGCGTGTTTCTTTGGGGTATTTGCTGAAAAGGCACATCGCCACCAGAACATATAAGAACTGCGGCGTTTCATAAATCTGGCGGGTAACACGGTTCTGTACCAGATATTTGCCTTCGAGCTGTTTCACGGCGGCATAGGAGAAGGTCATGTCGCGGCTGTGGTCGATATAGGCGTTAAGTTCGTCAAACTCTTCGCGGCTGTAATCTTCGATGATGTGGCGGTCGTATTTGCCCGAATCGGTGAGTTTTTTAACGTGCTCGTAGAGATGGGGCGGTTCAAAATCGCCATAGGCTATTTTACGCAGATGGAAAATGGCCAACCGCGCGGCGAGATATTGATAGTCCGGCGTATCCTGCGAAATCAGGTCGGCAGCCGCCTTAATGATGGTTTCGTGGATGTCGTCGGTGCGGATGCCGTTGTAAAACTGAATATGTGATTTCAACTCGACCTGCGATACGGATACATTTTTCAATCCGTCTGCCGCCCAAGTGACGACACGGTGAATCTTATCCAAATCAATGGGTTCCAATCTGCCGTCCCGTTTGGTTACTTTTAAATCAGTCGGTGTATTCATCACTTCCTCTTTAACTCTTGATGCGTAAGACACGGTCTTATCAAATGAATCAATTTGGACAATATAGTGGATTTTTTACGTTTTCTCTAGTCTTGACAATACCTGTATTTTTAAATTTCAATCAATGAAAGATAAAACCTGCCTACCGTATTTTTCTATAATATTTGTTTTATCTGATAATTCTTTTTTGACAGAAATCAGGTAAAAAATCCTCCTGAGTTCTGACTCCTGCTACATGGCGATGAAATAAGGGTTTTTTAAAGAAAGAGGAAATCCTTTCAAATTTCCGCACTATAAATTGTTAAATTTTGCAAATTACCATTTTTGCCACACTCAACCATGTACAAAATTCTCCTGCCGAGAATATTATGAATTTGAATTTGTACATTCGCTAAAACGTTTAATTAGGTTGAAAGGTTGCCCCACCCGGCTGCAACCCTATATCGTAGGAAGTCGTAACAGGAAGGAACCATCATGACTATACAGAAGATAATTACCATTCTGTTATCTGCAATATTGGCTGCAGGAACCATGACTGCCGTTGCTGATACTTCCAAACCTTTACACCAGCATATAAGACACACCGGCAAACCGGGCAAACCCGCTTTGCATCCGGAATGTAGAAAATATTTGGAACGTCGTGCCGCATGGTACCGGCTGAAGGGCGACAGGCAAGAATTGCGTGAAAACAGAAAGGCAAGCAAAGCATTTCGCACCCTGCCTTACCCGGAACAAAAAATCCAATGTCAGGCTGCCTATGAGGCTTTCGATGATTTTGACAAAGGCAGATTCAGACGCTGACCTGTATAAAATATATTCCTTATCATGATTTCAGACAGCATCATCCAAGTCGCTGACAATGATTGTACGAATACTTTCTTCGATTTTATCTTTTAATGCATAACGATCTTCACTTTCCGCCGCGTCCGATACACAAATAAAATCGACTTTTATCGTCAGTTTTTTCATAGACACAATGCGCCAAAGGCAGGTCGGCAAACCGACATCGGCATATGACGGACGAGCCGTCCTTTTTCCTGCTTCGTCATAATAACGCAGTGCGACCGCCAAAACCTTTGCTCCTGCATCAATGGCAGATTGGAACAGTGCTGCCTTAAAAGGCAGAAGCTCCAAGCCCGAAGAAGTCCTTGCTTCAGGAAAAAAACTGACGTTTTGACCTTGTTGCAATGTTGCACAGATGGCGCGGTTAATCGGTTCGATGTCGCGTCGTGAATTGCGGTTGATAAACACCGTTCCCGCGTTCTGCCCCATCTTGCCCAACACAGGCCAGCTTTTGATTTCCTGCTTGGCGATAAAGCTGCTCGGATAAACCGCGCTCATGGCAAAAATATCCAGCCAAGATACATGATTGGCAGCTACCAAGACTCCGTCCAAATGTTCTGGGGCAGGCTTACCTACCACCAATCCGATATCCAAAGCCGCCAAAGCGCCCTTGCCCAACGCTATAACCGCCCGATTGCGCGACTCCGGGCAATCGCCGTCGATACTGCGCAGGTTTTTCCCTGTTTTAAACAGCCAAACCGCCAAACGGTACAGCCGATGCAGACGTGTAAAAATTGAAGCTCTGCTTGCCGACATAATCAATTCTTTTCCAAAAATAAATACTTGATGTTGGAACACCCGGACAGCATGCCGATAAAATTTAAAATGCCGTCTGAAACCGTTCTTCCGTTTTATTTCTGACAGTTCGGACAATAAAACGTTCCGCGCTGCCCCAAAATTTCTTTCACAATCAAACCGCCGCATCTTACACACTGCAGATTGTGCCGCCCATATACGGTATATTCTTGCTGAAAGTAGCCGCTTTTACCGTTACTGTCGACAAAATCCTTTAATGTGCTGCCGCCCGTTTCAATGGCGCGCCTCAAAACTGCTTTAACCGCATCAACCAAAACCGCGCAATCTTTCTTTTTTACCCGGCAGGCAGGGCGTTTTGGCGAAACAGCCGCCCTAAACAGACTTTCATTGGCATAAATATTGCCTACACCGACCACGACGGCATTGTCCATCAGGGCCAGCTTGACTGCCCGTTTCTGGGTTTTCAGCTTTGCATACAGATAATCAGCACAAAATACTTCCGACAGAGGTTCAGGCCCCAGCTTTTCCAGCAGCGGATGATACTCTTCGATACCTTCATACCAAAGTATTGCGCCGAACCTCCTCGGATCATGGTAACGTAAAACCGTGCCGTCCGAAAAGACAAAATCCGTATGGTCATGCTTACCCGGCTTGCCGATACGTTCGTCCGAAGGCGTGAAAATCCGCAAACTTCCCGACATTCCCAGGTGAATCAGTAAAATTCCCATTGGGAAACGAACAATCAGATATTTTGCCCGCCTGCCGCAAGACAAAACCTGCTGACCGGACAAAATATCCCCCAATGCAGGATTAACCTGCCAGCGCAACTTCGGCTGGCGCAATATCACGGTTTCCACCGTTTTACCTTCGATATGGGGCGCGATGCCGCGCAACGTCGTTTCTACTTCCGGTAATTCCGGCATAATTCCTCCCAAAATGCTTTTCGGCCCATGCCGTCTGAAACAAATCTAACCTAATCCGCAACCCTTGCCGCACCTGCCGCAACAGTTTTACCGTCCCAAAATCCTTCCTGCGTCCGCAGGAGCGTTACACCTGCCACATTCTTAAGCAAAACCAAACCGTATACTGCGGCACACTGCGGCCACCAACGGTCGCCCGCCTTTTCCATAAACTGCCAAAAACGTATTTTTCCGAGCGAAGAAACCGCCGGCAGATACACCATAAATTTTCCATATTCGATGTCGAAACCGGCATCGGCTAGCTGTTTCTTCAACTCATGAAGCGACAGGCAAAACCGTTTTTCCGGCAAACGGACACCGTCAAACCATGAACCCAGCCCCCAAAGCGAATACGGATTAAAACCCGTCAGCATCAAGCGTCCGGACGGTTTTAATATTCGATGCGCCTCGGACAGGATTTGCGAAGGGATACCGCATTCCAGCGTATGCGGCAAAAGCAGCATATCTGCAGAAATATCTGCCAAAGCCATCTCTTCTGCCGACATCGACATATCACGCGGTACGCAGACAATATCTTCAGACGGCCTCAACCACGGACCGCCCACCTGAAGTGCACACATTCCCCCAAACCGATATGACGCCACATACCGATTAAAGAAATCCTGTTCCAATTTTGCAACATACCGCCCCATCGCCTCATGTTCAAACCATGAATCCATATCACATCCGTTTCCGCGACATTTCCCGCCGGTATTCTATTCTAAACACAAACTCTGTCAAAAACACATTTTCCATCCCGAACCACCCCCTACCAATCCGCACAAATGTTCTATAAAACTTGACGCTTTTTCAAGCAAACAGTACCATCGGACGATAAAATATGTTTATCCCCCCGATATAAATCATGTCCAAACTCAAAACCATCGTACTGACCGCTTCGGGTCTGTCCGTTTGTCCGGGTTTCCTATATGCCCAAAACACCTCATCACACCAAGTCGGTTTAGCGATCATGCGGTTAAACTCTTCAATACTTGACCAAGCCCCCAAACAATATTTCCAATCCGGCAGCCTATGGGGCGCACTGCGCCAAGACTTCCGCATGTCCGAAGTCAATCCCGAACTGGTACGCCGCCACGAAAGCAAATTAATCGAAAGCCGTGGCTATTTCGACAGAATTATCGCCCGCAGCAAACCCTATATGTACCATATTGCCAATGAAGTCAAAAAGCGCAATATGCCCGCCGAGGCCGCCCTGCTTCCCTTTATCGAAAGTGCGTTTGTTACAAAAGCCAAATCACACGTCGGCGCATCGGGCTTATGGCAGTTCATGCCCGCTACCGGCAGACATTACGGTTTGGAAAAGACACCGGTTTATGACGGCAGGCACGACGTTTACGCCGCCACAGATGCCGCACTCAACTACCTGCAATACCTATACGGGCTATTCGGCGACTGGCCGCTTGCATTTTCCGCCTACAACTGGGGAGAAGGCAATGTCGGACGCGCCATCAACCGCGCACGGGCGCAAGGTCTCGAACCGACCTACGAAAACCTGCGTATGCCCAATGAAACGCGTAACTACGTCCCCAAACTCCTTGCCGTACGCAACATTATCGCCAACCCCCAATCCTTCGGCATCAGCATCAGCGATATAGACAACAAACCGTATTTTCAGGCAATCGAACTGGACCACCCCATCGATAACGAAGCCATTACTCGGCTTGCCGGCATTACACAAAACGAGCTGCTCGCCCTAAACCCGGCATTCAACGTCCCTGCGTTCATTCCTAAAAGCAAACGCAAGCTGCTGCTCCCCGTTGGGTCCGTACAAACCTTCCAAAGCAACTATCTGAACTCAAGCCCTGACAGCCTGTTTTCTTGGGAAACCTACACCCCCGCATCGAAAACTGCTCTGTCCGACATTGCTTCTGCAACCGGTATGAGCATTGCCGACATCAAACGCCTCAACAACCTGAACGGCAACCTGGTTAACGCAGGACGCAGCATCCTCGTTACCAAAAACAGTCCCGCCCTTCAGACGGCATTCGAATCCGTCGCCTCCATCGACATTGACAATACGCCCGACACCTATCGTTCCAACATGCCGGCGGAACCCGTCAACATTACCCTTTCAGCCGTCCAAGCTCAACCCATGCAAGCTGCAAATGTTGCCGTTACACCCATAGAGTCGGCAACTCCCGCTCCGAAAAACAATCCACTCATCGTACAAAATCAAACCGGCATAGAAGATACCCCACAGGTTCTATCCCAAAAACAAACGCCCATGCCGTCTGAAATGCCCATGCTGTCTGAAGTTAAGTCTACCGAACCTGCACTAAACATCACTCAAAACGGTGTACAGACAGAAGACGAACTTATGCAGCTTATTGCACAAAATAATTTACGCAGGCTGGCAGAAGAAAGTGTTTCCAACGTCATCATCAACGTACCTAATTCTGTTGCCGAACATAAAATTTCCGCACCCTCCCAGCATATTGTTGTTGCCAACAACAAACGGCAAACCCGTTTGGAAACACGCATAGCCAGGGCTGCCGATACTGATATCTCCCCCCTTCACGCCAGCATCCACCGTGTTGTAGAAGGCGACACCCTATTCAACATTGCCAAACGCTACAACGTCAGCGTAGCCGATTTGATTATCGCTAATAACATTAAAGGCAACACCATCCAAAAAGGGCAAGTACTCCGTCTAGCACAGGCAAAACCTGCCAAAACCCACATAGACAAAGTGTCCTACACCATACGGAAAGGCGACACTTTTAAAAGCATCTCCGCACGTTTCAATATCAATATCGACGACATCCGCAGACTCAACCCCGATTTGAATACCATCAGCCCGGGACAGAGAATCAAACTGATCGGAAGCTGATTCAAGAGAAGTACATGACAGGGTTTGACAACCCTGTCATCATCTACATTTTCAAATACCGTCATGAAACTTATCAAATACCTTCAATATCAAGGCATAGGAAGCCGAAAACAATGCCAGTGGCTGATTGCCGGCGGTTATGTTTTCATCAACGGCACTTGTATAGATGATGCCGATGCGGACATTGATTCAACCTCTGTCCATACCTTAGACATAGACGGCAAAGCAGTAACCGTTATTCCCGAACCTTATTTCTATATCCTGCTCAACAAACCTGCAGATTACGAAACTTCACACAAACCGAAGCACTACCGCAGCATATTCAGCCTATTCCCCGACAATATGCGTAATATTGACATGCAGGCAGTCGGCAGGCTGGATGCAGATACGACCGGCGTATTACTGATTACCAACGATGGTAAACTGAATCACAACCTTACCTCTCCGAGCCGTAAGATTCCCAAATTATACGAGGTAACACTCAAGCATCCTGCTGACGGAATGCTCTGCGAAACGCTAAAAAACGGCGTCCTGCTTCATGATGAAAATGAAACCGTTTGCGCCGCTGATGCCAACTTAGAGAGCCCGACCACATTATTACTGACCATTACGGAAGGCAAATACCATCAGGTCAAACGGATGGTAGCGGCCGCAGGCAACCGCGTGCAGCATCTTCATCGCAGACAATTCGCACATCTGGAAACAGAAAACCTCAAACCCGGGGAATGGAAATTTATCGAATGTCCAAAATTCTGAAACAAAATTCCATAATTTCCCTATATTCAACTATATGCTTATTAAATAAGTAGTTTTACAAAAATTAACTCAAAAAAGAAGAAAAAAACAGTTAGCTTGCGATACAATCCATTTGTCTGAGTAACGCCTGTTCAAGCAGGCTTATGAGTAAGACGTTTTCCCCGTAATGTGTTTGGCCATCTATACTTCCCCTTGTATAGATGGTTTTTTTTATCTTCATTTACTACATATATTACCGGTGCAACATCTCCGCCCATATGACATATGAAATTTCATTTCACCGTCCCGTTATAGAAAAATAAACGATTAATCTATCTATAAAATCTGATTCAATCCTTGTTGATTTATATAAATTAGCAATATCCCCTATAAAATATAACTCCATCAGTGAAAATAACTATACACTTAAAAAACAATCAGTCAGTTCCTGTTAAAAAACGCGTGTAGAATTTCCACCTCATCTTAATCAAACACTGTTGCAATATGTCTTCCAACACCAATCGTCAAACCTGGTCCAGCCGATTAACCTATATCCTGACCGTTGCCGGAGCAACCGTCGGCTTTGGCGCAACTTGGCGTTTTCCCTACCTGGTCGGTGAAAACGGCGGCGGCGCGTATGTATTTTTATTCTGTATCGCCATGCTCGTTATCGGCATACCGATGATTTTGGTAGAAAACGTCATCGGACGGCGCAAAGGTGTGAACGCGCTGGACGCATTCGGCGGCTCTATGAACGGCAAACCCGTCGCCAAAATTTGGAAGCTGGTCGGCTGGATGGGCTTGGTCGGTGCATTCGGCATTATGGCGTATTACATGGTGCTCGGCGGTTGGGTAATCAGCTATATCGTTAATATTATTAGCGGAAACCTGAATATTTCCAGCCCTGTCAACGGCGAACTGACAAAAAGCTTCTTTACCGAACATATCGAAAACAGTCCTTGGGAAATTGCGTTCTACACGTTCTTATTTGTCGTTGTGAACCAATGGATTTTGGTCAAAGGCGTTATCGGCGGTATTGAAAAAGCAGCGAAATACCTGATGCCGCTGTTGTTTTTGTTCCTGATTGCCATGGTCGTGCGCAACGTTACCCTGCCGGGCGCAATGGAAGGGATTACTTTCTATCTGAAGCCTGATTTCAGCAAGATTACCACCGAACTTTTCGTCTTCGTTTTGGGGCAAGTATTTTTCGCCTTAAGCTTGGGTTTCGGCGTGATGATTACCTTATCCAGCTATCTGGATAAAAACGAAAATCTGGTTCAGACGGCAGTTATCACGGCAATTACCAATACCATCATCGCCGTACTTGCGGGCTTTATGATTTTCCCGTCGCTCTTCAGCTTCGGCGTCGCACCCAATTCCGGCCCGACTTTGGTGTTCCAAAGTTTGCCGATTGTGTTCTCACATATGTGGGCAGGACCTGTGTTCGCCGTCATTTTCTTCTCGCTGCTCCTGATTGCCGCTCTGACAACTTCGCTGACGATTTATGAAGTGTTGATTACGACCATTCAGGAAAAAACCAAAATCCGCCGTACCGCCGCAATCACGATTGTATTGTCCGCCATCTTCATCTTCGGCAATATTCCGTCCATTCTGAGCTATGGTCCATGGAAAAATGTTTCCATATTTGGCAAAAATATTTTTGATGCTTTTGACTACATCAGCGGCAACATCTTGTTTATGCTGACCGCGCTCGGCTCCGCATTGTTTGTCGGTTTCGTGATGAAGGACGAAGCGAAGGACGAATTACTTTATAAAGGCAATCATACGACGGTCAATATTTGGTTTGCCTATGTGAAATACCTCGTGCCCCTCGTAATCCTGCTGATTTTTGTCAGCAACCTTTTCTGATTCGCACCGATTAATGCCGTCTGAAAACCATACTGACTTCAGACGGCATTGCTTTTATTTCCACTCCAATATCCGAAATGCTAAAATCCGGACAAATTTATCAGGTTCTGAATCTCCATCAGAATTTCCTGAGTAACCGGTAATTCGCACGCTCAGACAATAATCCTTTGAAACAGGTAGAATCAGCCCCTCAACGGGAAACACCCTTAGGACGGCATGTAAAATTAGAAATCCCACATGCCGAATTATCAGGAATACCTTTTATGAACAGACAAAAAGTAATCGCTATCGACGGTCCGGGAGCATCAGGCAAGGGAACGGTAGCCTCCCGAGTCGCAGCCGCATTGGGATACGACTATCTCGATTCCGGAGCACTTTACCGTCTGACCGCACTGTATGCACAAAAACAAGGTGTCCAATGGCATGACGAGCACCGCGTTTCCGAACTTGCCGAAAAACTACCGGCCGTATTTGCAGGAAACCGCATCCTACTTGACGGAGAAGACGTTTCAGACGGCATACGGACAGAAGCCATAGGCATGGGGGCATCCGCTGTCGCGCAATTGCCGAAAGTCCGTGCCGCCCTGCTGCAACGACAACGCGACTTCCTAACCGCCAAAGGGCTGGTTGCCGACGGACGGGACATCGGATCAGTCGTATTCCCCGAAGCCGAACTCAAAATCTTCCTTACGGCAGAATCCAAAATCAGAGCCGAACGCCGCTCCAAACAAATCGGCATCCCCTGCGAAGGCCCTGCATTCGACCGCATCCTATCCGACATTAAAGCCAGGGACGAAGCAGACCGCAACCGCACGCTCGCCCCCCTAAAACAGCAACCCGATGCCCTGCTTCTGGACACAAGCCATATGAGCATAGAGGAATCTATAAAAAAAGTACTTGATTGGTATCATAAAGTTTAAATTTTCAGGTATAATCGCCCACATTGCGTTTCAGACGGCATGAATTTTCCCGTATGCCGTCTGAAATCTTTATTTATCCGTCTGCCGCGCCAAGGGCGGCAGATATCCACCAACCTACCCCACACCCCTTGGCGGTGTACCGAAAAGAGAATATATGACTATGGAAAATTTTGCCCAGCTGCTTGAAGAAAGCTTTACCCTGCAAGAAATGAACCCGGGTGAAGTGATTACTGCCGAAGTAGTCGGCATCGATCAAAACTTCGTTACCGTAAACGCAGGTCTGAAATCAGAATCTCTGATTGACGTTGCCGAATTCAAAAACGCTCAGGGCGAGATTGAAGTTAAAGTTGGCGATTTCGTTACCGTTACCATCGAATCTGTTGAAAACGGCTTCGGCGAAACCAAACTGTCCCGCGAAAAAGCCAAACGCGCTGCCGACTGGATCGCTTTGGAAGAAGCGATGGAAAACGGCGACATCCTGTCCGGCGTTATCAATGGCAAAGTCAAAGGCGGCCTGACCGTTATGATCAACAGCATCCGCGCATTCCTGCCGGGTTCTTTGGTTGACGTACGTCCTGTAAAAGACACTTCTCACTTCGAAGGTAAAGAAATTGAATTCAAAGTGATCAAACTGGACAAAAAACGCAACAACGTTGTTGTGTCCCGCCGCGCTGTTCTGGAAGCTACTTTGGGCGAAGAACGCAAAGCCTTGCTGGAAAACCTGCAAGAAGGTTCAGTTATCAAAGGTATCGTTAAAAACATTACCGATTACGGTGCATTCGTTGACTTGGGCGGCATCGACGGTCTGTTGCACATTACCGACTTGGCATGGCGCCGTGTGAAACACCCAAGCGAAGTTTTGGAAGTCGGCCAAGAAGTAGAAGCCAAAGTCCTGAAATTCGACCAAGACAAACAACGCGTTTCTCTGGGTATGAAACAACTGGGCGAAGATCCTTGGAGCGGCCTGACCCGCCGTTATCCGCAAGGCACCCGCCTGTTCGGTAAAGTATCCAACCTGACCGACTACGGTGCGTTCGTTGAAATCGAACAAGGCATCGAAGGCTTGGTACATGTTTCCGAAATGGATTGGACCAACAAAAACGTACACCCGAGCAAAGTTGTACAATTGGGTGACGAAGTTGAAGTAATGATCCTCGAAATCGATGAAAGTCGCCGCCGTATCTCTTTGGGTATGAAACAATGCCAAGCTAATCCTTGGGAAGAGTTTGCCGCCAATCACAACAAAGGCGACAAGATTTCCGGTGCCGTTAAATCCATTACTGATTTCGGTATCTTCGTTGGTCTGCCCGGCGGCATCGACGGCCTGGTTCACTTGTCTGACCTCTCTTGGACCGAAGCCGGAGAAGAAGCCGTACGCAAATACAAAAAAGGCGAAGAAGTTGAAGCCGTTGTATTGGCAATCGATGTTGAAAAAGAACGCATTTCCCTGGGTATCAAACAACTGGAAGGCGATCCGTTCGGCAACTTCATCAGCGTAAACGACAAAGGCTCTCTGGTTAAAGGTTCTGTAAAATCTGTTGACGCTAAAGGCGCAGTAGTTTCCCTGTCTGAAGAAGTTGAAGGTTACCTGCCTGCTTCCGAATTCGCCGCCGACCGCGTTGAAGACCTGACTACCAAACTGAAAGAAGGCGACGAAGTTGAAGCCGTTATCGTTACCGTTGACCGCAAAAACCGCAGCATCCGTCTGTCTGTAAAAGCGAAAGACGCTAAAGAAAACCGCGAAGCACTGAATTCAGTTAATGCTGCTGCAACTGCCAATGCCGGTACCACCAGCTTAGGCGACTTGTTGAAAGCCAAACTGTCCGGCGAACAAGAATAAGGTTGCAGACATGACAAAGTCTGAGTTAATGGTTCGTTTGGCAGAAGTGTTTGCCGCTAAAAACGGTACCCATCTTCTGGCAAAAGACGTAGAGTACAGCGTAAAAGTCTTGGTCGATACCATGACTCGATCGCTTGCTCGAGGTCAACGTATCGAAATCCGGGGATTCGGCAGCTTCGATTTGAACCATCGTCCTGCCCGTATCGGTCGTAACCCTAAAACTGGAGATCGAGTGGAAGTACCTGAAAAACATGTACCCCACTTCAAACCCGGTAAGGAATTACGTGAACGGGTTGACTTGGCTTTAAAAGAAAATGCCAACTAAACCTTAGCATCAAAACGCCGCCGCCACGCGGCGTTTTTCTTTAGGCCACATTTTAACAATCAGTTGACTTGAGCTAAGTATAAATAAGGAGCAGACCAATTATTTTTTGACTGAAAATCTATTCTATTAAATAAGGAAGAGTTTTGATATTCCGTTAATATCAACTTATGAGTTAAACGAAATTCTTTTTATCCGACAGGATAGGTTTCTATCTAAATGAAAAATCGTCTTATCCCCTGACCTGCAGTCAAAATCAACTGTTTGTTAGAACATAGCCACGTGATTTAACTTCATCTGCTTCTTCAATACTTTGGGTTAAACGACCAACCTGTTAAGATGTAGATTTTTTATAATTACTTACAATCTACTTTTTAAACAACAAATTGCTAATTTCTATTTCGAACAACACAAAATTTTGCTTATTACACTGAAACTAAGCCTTTTCAGGAATTTGCGGCAAATTCACAGCTTTTACCGAGCCTAACGCTTTAACTTTTTGATAAAATGCTAATTTGTATTCAAGCAAATCTAAATAGCGTTTTAATTCGGCAATTTGACACTTCACATTTTCTGTTTGATTTTTAACGTTCTTCAATGGTATCGTCGCCAATGATGGTACATTCCGCAAAGCGTTTGATGTCTTTTAAACTCATTCCTGTATTTTTCAAGCATTGCAATAAATTCAACCATTGCAAATCGTTATCGGTAAAACAACGATTACCGTATTCATCACGTCCGATATTAGGTAATAAGCCTTCTTTATCGTAAAAACGTAGGGTGTGTGCAGAGATACCTATTTTTTCGGCGGCTTTAGCAGTGATATAAGCCATTATTCTTCCCTCTAAACAAAAATGGTAAAAAACACTTGCCTTGGAGTGAACTCTAAAGTGTAAACTATTGGTATGTTGCTTAGGCAAGGCTATTTTGCCAATAAATTAAGAGGAAAAATAATGGAAATTAAACAAACCAATTCAACCATCAAATCTCGTGCGGCGGTGGCATTTTCCCCAAATCAACCCTTACAAATTGTGGAAATCGATGTAGAAATGCCGCGCAAAGGCGAGGTGTTAATCCGCAACACTCACACTGGCGTATGTCATACTGATGCGTTTACGTTATCAGGAAGCGATCCTGAAGGTGTGTTCCCTGTGGTGCTTGGACATGAAGGTGCGGGTGTGGTTGTTGCTGTGGGCGAAGGCGTGTTAAGCGTAAAACCAGGTGATCACGTCATTCCTCTTTACACCGCAGAATGTGGCGAATGTGAGTTTTGTCGTTCAGGTAAAACCAACTTATGCGTCTCAGTGCGTGATACACAAGGTAAAGGCTTAATGCCGGACGGCACGACGCGTTTTTCTTATCAAGGTCAGCCGATCTATCACTATATGGGCTGTTCGACTTTCAGTGAATACTCTGTTGTTGCAGAAGTTTCACTGGCGAAAATTAATCCAGAAGCAAACCACGAACAAGTATGTTTGCTCGGCTGCGGCGTTACCACAGGTATTGGTGCAGTGCATAACACAGCAAAAGTACAAGAAGGCGACTCTGTTGCGGTGTTTGGCTTGGGGACGATTGGTTTGGCGGTGGTGCAAGGTGCGCGTCAAGCCAAAGCGGGTCGCATTATTGCTATTGATACCAATCCTGCAAAATTCGAGTTGGCAAAACAGTTTGGTGCAACGGATTGTTTAAATCCGAACGATTACGATAAACCGATCAAAGATGTGCTGTTAGACATCAATAAATGGGGCATTGATCATACCTTTGAATGTATCGGTAACGTAAACGTAATGCGCCAGGCATTAGAAAGTGCACACCGTGGTTGGGGACAATCCATTATCATCGGTGTAGCGGGTGCAGGGCAAGAAATTTCAACTCGTCCATTCCAGTTGGTGACCGGTCGTGTTTGGAAAGGCACGGCGTTTGGCGGCGTGAAAGGCCGCTCTGAACTGCCTAAAATGGTGGAAGATTCAATGAAAGGCGATATCGAGTTAGAACCGTTTGTGACCCACACAATGACACTTGATCAAATCAATGAAGCCTTTGAGTTAATGCACGAAGGTAAATCGATCCGCACTGTTATTCATTACTAAGGTACGCGATGAAACTGATTGAACAACATCAAATTTTCGGCGGTTCGCAACAAGTTTGGGCACACTATGCCCAAACGCTTCAGTGCAAAATGAAATTTGCCGTCTATTTGCCGGATAATCTAGAGAATCGACCACTTGGTGTGATTTATTGGCTTTCCGGCCTAACGTGCACGGAACAAAATTTCATTACCAAATCAGGCTTTCAGCGTTACGCGGCAGAACATCAAGTGATTGTGGTTGCACCTGATACCAGCCCTCGCGGAGAGCAAGTGCCGAACGATGATGCTTACGATTTAGGGCAAGGTGCAGGCTTTTATTTGAATGCGACCGAGCAGCCTTGGGCGACGAATTATCAAATGTATGATTATATTTTGAATGAGTTGCCTGGCCTGATTGAGGAAAATTTTCCTACCAACGGCAAACGTTCCATTATGGGACATTCAATGGGCGGACACGGCGCATTGGTATTGGCACTGCGAAATCGGGAACGTTATCAAAGTGTTTCTGCCTTTTCGCCTATTTTGTCGCCAAGTCTTGTGCCTTGGGGAGAAAAAGCCTTTTCTGCCTATTTAGGAAAAGATCGCGAAAAATGGCAGCAATATGATGCCAACTCGCTCATCCAACAAGGCTATAAAGTGCAAGGTATGCGCATTGATCAGGGCTTGGAAGATGAGTTTTTGCCAACACAATTGTGTACCGAAGATTTTATCAGAACCTGTTGTGCGGCAAATCAACCGACCGATGTGCGCTTCCACAAAAACTACGATCATAGCTATTACTTCATTGCCAGTTTTATTGGTGATCATATTGCCTATCATGCGGCATTTTTGAAGTAAGCTAAAGAGCGGTCAGTTTTCAAAGCAGTTTGGGATAGCCGGCACGAGAGCGGTAAAAAGTGCCGGCAAAATGCCAACATAAACTTATGCCGTCTGAACCAGAAGGAGCTGGCTCTACGGATTACTGAACCCAGCCCTTCATTTGATTAGTCTGATTTTTGAGCTTAAACCTTGATTGGTCAAACACTAAAATCGCCCGTATTTCCTACCTCACTTTCAGGCTTTGTATCATTCATGATCAAATTTACATAAGCAGCCTGTTGTGTTTTCAGCTCTCCTCAAGCTGATGTTGGCGTGGCAGCCTCACGATTCACCATCTGTTTAATTTGTCCTTCTTCAATATTAAAACACAGCCTTAAACAAAAGGCATTTCGTTCAATGAATTGGTAATATCAACATCACATTGAAACACCATCTTTGCTTATACAAGCTCCTTGCACGCTTCATTATTCTTTTCCACGGAAAACGCCAAGTTTGAAGGAAATCATTTATAATACCGGCTGGTAAGCATTTTCTTTCTTAGCCACAAGAAGTATAACAAGGTTAAATATGAGCAATAGAGACCAACTTTTTAAAGCTCCTCCATTTGAAAACCACAGTCCGCTGACCTGGTATCAGGCTGCTTCCCAATCGCCTAATTTTATCCATGATCAGGCACAGGCAAACGCCATTGAATACCTCGACAGACTCTGGACCGAGCTGATGATGTTCAAACGCAAAAGAAACCGTTTTTTAGGTAGGAGTTTGCGTTCTCCGCAAGTCCCCAAAGGGCTTTATTTCTATGGCGGTGTCGGCCGGGGTAAAAGCTTTTTGATGGATGCTTTTTTCGGTTGTCTCCCTTACCGCCGCAAACGCCGCGTTCACTTTCATGCTTTTATGGCGGAAATCCACCAGCGCCTGAAAGTACTAAAGAGCGAAGCCAATCCGTTGAAATCCGTTGCCGCCGAGATTGCCACAGAAACCCGCGTATTGTGCTTTGACGAATTCCATGTAAGCGATATTGCAGACGCAATGATTTTAGGCCGTCTGCTGGAAAACCTACTAAACGAAGGTGTCGTTTTGGTGGCAACTTCAAACTACGCCCCTTCCGAACTCTACCCACAAGGTCAAAACCGAAGCAGTTTTCTTCCCACAATTGCACTCATCGAATCCAGCCTGACAGTCTTAAATGTTGACGGAGGGGAAGACTACCGACTGCGAACCCTTCGCCCTGCCGAGATTTTCTTTACTCCTGCCGATGAAGAAAATGAGGCGAAACTGGCAAAACTGTTCAAAGAAATGGCAGGTATTACCGATTTAAATCCCGGCATCAGCACTATCCACGGTCGGGAAATTCCCCACAAAGCCGAGTCCGGTCGCGCCATATGGTTTGATTTCCGCGCACTGTGCTTTGGCCCCCGTTCACAGTCCGACTATCTATATTTGGCAGAACATTATGAAATGGTTTTTCTCTCAGGTTTGGAAAAACTCTCTCCCCAAGAAAAGGCAGAAGCACGACGTCTGACTTGGCTGATTGATGTCCTTTATGATTTCCGAGTCAAACTGTGTGCCACCAGCGCGGTAGATGTCAACCATATCTATACAGAAGGTGATTTTGCCGAAGAATTTACCCGTACTGCCAGCCGGATGGTTGAAATGCAGTCCGAAGTTTATTTGGAACAACCTCACTTGACCTTATCCCCAAAGGATTAGGTTAGATAAATTTTTTTCTCGATAAAATAATACTGTCTCTAACTTTAATAAATAAAAAATAAGGATATAGCATGGCGATTGAACGCACCGTTTCCATTATCAAACCCGATGCCGTCGGCAAAAACGTTATCGGTAAAATATACAGCCGTTTTGAAGAAAACGGTTTGAAAATCGTTGCGGCCAAAATGAAACAACTTACCCTCAAAGAGGCTCAGGAATTCTATGCGATTCACAAAGAGCGTCCCTTCTATGCCAAATTGGTTGAATTTATGACCAGCGGTCCTGTAATGATTCAAATTTTGGAAGGGGAAAATGCCGTTCTGAAAAACCGGGAGCTGATGGGGGCAACCAATCCTGCCGAAGCAGCCGAAGGTACGATACGGGCAGATTTTGCCACCTCTGTCAGTATTAACGCCGTACACGGTTCTGACAGTACGGAAAACGCCGCCTTGGAAATTGCCTACTTCTTCAGCCAAACCGAAATTTGCCCACGTTAATATAATACACCTACACAGACCCATTATCAGACGGCATGAAACCTGTCCATGCCGTCTGAAAGTTCTGTTACAAAGGCTTTCAATCAAATTTGTCGAACCGGCCATTTTGTGAAAAGCCTAATTTAAGAAATATAACCACATGAAAACCAATCTGCTCAACTACGACCTCCAAGGGCTGACCCGGCACTTTGCCGATATGGGCGAAAAACCTTTCCGCGCCAAACAAGTTATGCGTTGGATACACCAATCCGGAGCGCAAAATTTTGATGAAATGACCGACTTGGCAAAATCGTTGCGCTATAAATTAAATGAACAGGCAAGCATCGATATTCCTAAGCTCATGATGTCGCAAGAATCTTCAGACGGCACCCGCAAATGGCTTTTAGATGTCGGAACGGGAAACGGAGTAGAAACCGTCTTTATCCCCGAATCCGAACGCGGCACACTCTGCATTTCCTCTCAGGTCGGCTGCGCGTTGGAATGCACATTTTGTTCGACCGGCAGACAAGGTTTCAACCGCAATCTGAGTGCAGCCGAGATTATCGGCCAATTGTGGTGGGCAAACAAAGCCATGGGGGTTACTCCGAAAAATGAGCGCGTAATTTCCAACGTCGTTATGATGGGTATGGGCGAGCCAATGGCAAATTTTGAAAATGTCGTTACCGCCTTGAGTATCATGTTAGATGATCATGGCTATGGTCTAAGCCGCCGCCGCGTAACGGTTTCCACCTCAGGTATGGTTCCCCAGATGGATAAACTGCGTGATACCATGCCTGTAGCTTTGGCTGTTTCTCTCCATGCTTCTAATGACGAAGTCCGTAACAAAATCGTACCGCTAAATAAAAAATACCCGCTGAAAGAATTAATGGCAGCATGCCAGCGCTATTTAGTCAAAGCACCCAGGGATTTTATTACTTTCGAGTATGTGATGCTGAACGGTGTCAACGATAAGGCACAACATGCATACGAACTTATTGAACTGGTCAAAGATGTTCCCTGCAAATTCAATTTAATCCCGTTTAATCCTTTCCCTAATTCGGGATATGAACGTTCAAGTAACGAAAACATCCGTATTTTCAGAGATATCCTGCAACAAGCCGGATTTGTCGTTACCGTTCGAAAAACTCGTGGCGACGATATCGATGCCGCTTGCGGACAATTAGCAGGCCAGGTTCAGGATAAAACACGCCGTCAGCAAAAATGGCAACAGATTTTAATCGAACAACGGGGGGAATTATGATGCCCTTTCATATATCCAAAAAATTGTTCTTCTTAGCTGCGCTTGCTCTAAGCGCATGCAGCACCTCTTATCAACCCTCAAGCGCAGAAAAAGCCAATCAGGTTTCCAACATTAAAACCCAATTGGCCATGGAGTATATGCGCGGGCAAGACTACCGCCAGGCAACGGCAAGTATTGAAGATGCACTGAAAACAGACAGCAAAAACGAACTTGCCTGGCTTGTCCGTGCCGAAATCTATCAATATCTGAAAGTAAATGATAAAGCTCAGGAGAGTTTCCTGCACGCACTCTCCCTAAAACCCGACAACGCTGAAATCAATAATAACTACGGCTGGTTCTTATGCGGCACGCTCAACCGGCCTGCAGAAGCGATGCCCCACTTTGATAAAGCATTGGCAGATCCTACCTACCCGACTCCGTTTGTTGCCAATTTGAATAAAGGCATATGCAGTGCAAAACAAGGGCAGCTTGGATTGGCAGAAGCCTACTTAGAACGTTCACTTGCCGCACAGCCGCAGTTTCCTCCTGCATTTAAAGAGCTGGCACGTACTAAAATGCTTGCCGGCCAATTGAATGATGCGGACTATTATTTTAAAAAATACCAAAGTAAGGTTGAAGTCCTACAGGCGGATGATTTGCTGCTTGGTTGGAAAATTGCCAAATCTCTCGGAAACTCACAGGCAGCATACGAATATGAAGCACAGTTGCAGGCAAACTTCCCTTACTCAGAAGAATTACAGACTGTTATCACAGGTCAATAAACAGATTCGAACCTTATGAACACACTCCAACGACGTAAGACACACCAAGTCCATATCGATCACATCATTGTTGGTTCAGAAGCACCCGTCATCATCCAATCTATGACCAATACCGACACCGCAGATGCCCAAGCCACTGCATTGCAGGTCAAAGAATTAAGCGATGCAGGTTCAGAAATGGTGCGTATTACTGTTAACAGTCCCGAAGCAGCATCTAAAGTTGCAGAAATCCGCCAGCGCTTAGACGATATGGGCTATCCCACCCCCCTTATTGGTGATTTCCATTTCAACGGTGAACGCCTTTTGGCCGAATTTCCCGATTGCGGCAAAGCCCTGTCTAAATACCGCATCAATCCCGGCAATGTCGGTAAAGGTGCAAAAGGCGATGAAAAGTTTGCCTTTATGATTCGGACGGCTGCAGAAAACAACAAAGCTGTCCGCATCGGCGTAAACTGGGGTTCTTTGGATCAAAGCCTTGCCAAGCGCATGATGGATGCCAATCAGGCATCTGCCTCTCCAAAACCTCCTCAGGAAATTATGAAAGAAGCCCTGATTGTTTCCGCCTTGGAGTCTGCCGAAAAAGCCGTTCGGCTAGGATTACCCGAAGACAAAATTATCCTTTCGTGTAAAGTCAGCTCTGTCCAGGATCTGATTCAAGTCTATCGTGAATTGGGTAGGCGCTGCGCCTATCCCCTGCATTTGGGATTAACCGAAGCAGGGATGGGCAGCAAAGGCATTGTAGCATCTACGGCAGCCCTTTCCGTCTTATTGCAGGAAGGAATCGGGGATACAATCCGCATTTCACTGACTCCGGAACCGGGAAGTTCTCGAACACAGGAAGTTATCGTCGGACAAGAAATTTTACAGACCATGGGGCTGCGTTCATTTACACCTATGGTAACTGCCTGTCCAGGCTGCGGGCGTACAACCAGTACCGTATTTCAAGAGCTGGCACAAGATGTTCAAAATTACCTGCGCCAAAAAATGTCTATATGGCGTAACCTTTATCCCGGGGTTGAATCCCTGAACGTTGCCGTAATGGGCTGCGTTGTCAATGGGCCCGGAGAAAGCAAATTGGCCGACATCGGAATCAGCCTTCCCGGTACAGGGGAAACACCCGTCGCACCTGTTTATGTAGATGGGGAGCGCAAAATAACACTGAAAGGTGATAATATTGCAACTGAATTCCTAGCTATTGTAGAGGAATATGTTAAAACCAATTATGGCGAAAACAGTTCTAAACGCAATAAAGGAAAAGTCATCCCGATACAGTCTCTATAAAATAAATGCCGTCTGAACATTTCAGACGGCATTTATTTTCTCTCCCAATTAATCAAAGCTGTAAAGAAGCACGGTTCTCCAAGATTTGATCAATCAGACCATATTCTTTAGCCTCTTCAGCGGACATGAAGTTGTCGCGGTCAGTGTCGCGTTCCAAATCTGCCAAGTCTCGGCCACAGTGTTTGGCCATCAGGCGATTGAGTTTTTCTTTGATTTTCAACAGTTCGCGTGCGTGAATCTCAATATCAGATGCCTGACCGCCCAAACCGCCGCTGATTAAAGGCTGGTGAATCATGATACGGCTGTTGGGCAAGGCGAAACGTTTGCCTTTCTCGCCTGCCGACAGCAGGAATGCACCCATGCTTGCCGCTTGCCCCAAGCACAAAGTAGAGACATTAGGTTTGATGAAATTCATAGTATCGTAAATCGACATACCTGCCGTTACCGAACCGCCGGGCGAATTGATGTAAAAGAAAATATCTTTGTCAGGATTTTCACTTTCCAAAAACAACAGCTGGGCGACCACCAAATTGGCAGACTCATCAGTTACTGGACCGACTAAAAATACGATGCGTTCTTTTAAAAGACGCGAGTAAATATCAAATGCACGCTCACCACGACCGCTTTGTTCGATAACGGTAGGAACGAGGTAATTATTGAAATCGAAGGACATTCTTGTCTCCTGTCAATGTTACGAAAGCACCAAAGGGATGCTTTGGTGCTTTCAAGTTGTCTGTTTCAGACAAACCTTTGAAGATGATTAGGCTTGTGCGCCCATCACTTCATCAAAAGACAAAGCTTTTTCGGTTACTTTGGCTTTGCCCAAAACGAAATCAACAACGTTGCTTTCTACTGCCAAAGAAGTCGGGCCTTGCAAGCGGGAAGGCTCTGCGTAGTACCAGTCAATCACTTCTTGAGGATCTTCGTAGCTTTCTGCGAAGTTGGCAACAACGGCTTTGATTTGCTCTTCAGTCGGTTCCAGTTTGTTTTCATCAACCAGTTTGGCCAGAATCAGACCTAAAGATACGCGGCGTTCGGCTTGTTCTTTGAACATATCCAAAGGCAGATCCAAGTTGGCAGCATCAGCCATGCCTTGGTTAACAAAATTTTGTTTCATTTCGTTTGCCAAGCGTGCGGCTTCTTCATTTACCAAAGCAACAGGTGCTTTCAGCTCTACGGCTTTGAGCAGCGCGTTCATGACAGATTCTTTGGTTTGTTCGTTTACGCGGCGTTCCACTTCGCGACCGACGTTTTTCTTCACTTCTTCGCGCATTTTGGCAACGTCGCCGTCGGCAATACCCAATGCTTTAGCAAAATCAGAATCAACTTCAGGCAAAGTAGCTTCAGATACGTTGTTCAATGTGATGGTGAAGACAGCGGATTTACCGGCAACGTCTTTACCGTGGTAGTCTTCGGGGAAATTGACGGTAACGTCTTTGCTTTCGCCTGCTTTCATACCGACTACGCCGGCTTCAAATTCAGGCAACATTTGCCCTGCACCCAATACAAAGGCGTAGTTTTTGGATGCGCCGCCTGCGAAAGGTTCGCCGTCGATTTTGCCTTCGAAGTCGATGATGACACGGTCGCCGTTTTGGGCTTCGCGTTCAACATGGTTGAAGCGGGTACGTTGTTTGCGCAGGATTTCTACGGTTTGGTCCACTTCGGCATCACCGACGGAAGCGGTTACTTTTTCAACTTCTTGTGCAGACAAATCGCCGATAACGACTTCAGGGAATACTTCGAAAATCGCAGCAATTTTCAGGGATTCTTTATCATCTTGTTCTTCAACGCCTTCGAAACGCGGATAGCCGGCAACTTTCAATTCTTGGGCAACGGCAACATCGTAGAAGCGGCGTTGAACCATCTCATTGATGACATCATTTTGAGCGCTTGCACCGTACATTTGGGCAATCATTTTTAAAGGTGCTTTACCCGGGCGGAAACCGTCGATTTTTGCACGGCGCTGGGTTTGTTTCAGTTTTTTATCGGTTTCTGCGTTGATTTCGGACCAAGGCAGAGACAGCACTACTTTGCGTTCCAGATTTTCTAAAGTTTCAACAGTTACGCTCATCATAAGCCCTTAAATTTGTTGTGTTAATAAAATAGCTAGCCCCTTTCCGACATTGGACGGTAAGCGGCAAAACGGTACCGGCAATACAAATAATTGCCCTACCTTCTCCGTAAAGGGAACATCTTAACTTGGAAGTATATCACAATATGTTTTCGCAAACATAATATGCCGTCCGAAAACGTCAAATCAGCCACCCAGACTTCTTAATCCCAATGTGAAACTAAAAATGTTCTTTGTGTGCCAAAATCTTACGGCTGCCATTCATATCGGCAGGGGAAACGACACCTGCATTTTCGAGTGCCTCCATCAGGTTTGCTGCGCGGTTATAGCCGATGCGCAACTGACGTTGCAGGGAAGAGATGGAAGTTTTTTTGCTTTCCAAAATGTAGGCAACGGCTTGGTCAAACAATTCGTCGCTTCCCGCATTCGGATTGACGATATTAGTGGTTTCCAGTGCGGCTTCCCCGCTGAGCAAACCTTCGACATAGTCAGCGGGAGCTTGGGATTTGACATAGTTGACGACTTGATGCACTTCGTTGTCTGAAACAAACGCCCCTTGCAGTCGGGTTGGCTCGGCGCTGCCCGGTTGTAGGAACAGTGAATCACCATATTTCAACAGCTCGTCCGCACCCATCTGATCAAGAATGGTGCGGCTGTCGATTTTGCTTTGTACGGTAAACGCCATACGCGTCGGGATGTTCGCCTTAATCAAGCCGGTGACGACATCGACGCTCGGACGTTGGGTCGCGACAATCATGTGAATACCTGCCGCACGCGCTTTTTGGGCAAGGCGTGCGATTTGCTGCTCGACGGATTTACGTTCGGTCATCATCAGGTCTGCCAACTCGTCGATAACGACCACAATCAATGGTAATTTTTCCAAAGGTTCCGGATTATCCGGAGACAGGCTGAAAGGATTCAACAGCGGCTTACCGGCCGCTTTAGCAGCCTCGACTTTTTGATTGAAGCCCTCCAAGTTGCGCACACCTGCATGCGAGAGCAGGCGGTACCGTTTTTCCATTTCGGCGACGCACCAGTTCAACGCCTGCCCCGCTTCACGCATATCGGTAACGACCGGGCAAAGCAGGTGCGGAATGCCGTCGTAAATACTCAATTCGAGCATTTTCGGATCAATCATGATGAAGCGGACTTCTTCCGGCGTAGCTTTGAAAAGCATGGACATAATCATGCCGTTCACGCCGACGGACTTGCCCGAACCGGTCATACCGGCGACCAAAAGGTGCGGCATTTTCGCCAAGTCGCCGACGACGGGCGTACCGGCGATGTCTTTGCCCAATGCAACGGTCAGTTTGGATTTGGCTTCGGTAAACACGGGTGAAGACAAGATTTCGCTCAACATCACGTCTTGGCGTTTATCGTTGGGCAACTCGATGCCCATCGTGTTTTTGCCTGCGATGGTTTCTACGATACGTACGGATTGCAGCGACATGGAACGCGCCAAATCTTTAGATAAAGCAACGATTTGGCTGCCTTTTATGCCTTGCGCGGGTTCAATTTCATAACGCGTAATTACAGGGCCGGAAGTGGCAGAAACGACTTGCACGCCGATGCCGAATTCTGCCAGCTTGGATTCAATCAGTTCGGCAGTGCGCTCCAATTCGGCAGGATTGATGCTGACCGGCTCGCTATCGGGAAGGCGCAACAAATTCAACGCAGGCTTGTGATATTCTCCATTGCTCTGGACTTCGTTATCTTCAAACAGCGAAGCTTGGATTTTAGGCGGCGGTGCAACAGAGACTGCTACAGATTTGCGGTTGCTGGTACTGCCTTCGAGTGAGATAACGGGCTTGGCGGTAATATTTTTAGCCTCTTTTACCATACGGCGGGTGTTTAGGGTATCGACACTGTCTTTTTTGGTATTAGGACGGCGTTTTCCCAGTGATGATATTTTTCTACCCGATACAGCCAGACAATTTTGAATCGTCCTGCTTGTACCGTTCAACACTTCCAACCATGAAACCTGTACCAGCAAAGACACTGATAACAAAAAAACAACCAAAATAATCAAGAGGCTGCCCGATTTTCCCAATAACCATGCAAATATAGCGCCGACACGTATACCTACCATACCACCCGCACCGACCGGCAAGGATTCACCGTATTTTCCGCCCAGCACAAAATATTCCAAAACAGGGCTGAATACCGTCAAGATAAAAAGTGCGGCGACGGCGATTTTGTGGTTGTACGAACCGGGTAGCGCCGGTTTGGCATGCAGACGGAAATTTTTATACAACATCACGCAGGCAGCAACTATCCACCACCAGAACGACCAGCCGAAAAGATAATAACCGACATCGGCAATGTATGCTCCGAACAAACCTCCCCAATTGGCGGCATCTTCCACAACCGGCGAACTGCGCGACCAAGACGGATCCCCCATATCGAAACTAATCAGGGAAATCGTCAGATACAGGGTTGCCGCCAAGCCCATCAGCCACAATGCGTCGGCGATTAGATTGACAACATGTTCGGGACGTGCCTTCTTTGCTTCGGTTTTTTGCAATTCTTTAGCAGCTTTAAGCTGTTCGGAAACCTTATTGCCCCTCACCCCGTTGTCTTTCTTGCGGGAAGAATTTTGAGACTGGTTTGCCGCCCTGCCTTTTGTGATTTTCTTATTGGATTTTTCTGTCATGCCGTATTACCGGAAAATGCCGTCTGAAAACACCGGACGGCTTGCGGATTAAATATGAAATGTCGGATTATACTCCATTTCGCCCATTTTCATGCCCCTGTGGGCCGCTGCCGCATACCGGAACTTATACTTGATGCGCAAAATATGTATTTTTACGCAGGATTACGGCAAACCAGTATAATCCGTGCCGTTTGAACTGACTGAAAGAAGATAGTATGAACCAATTGAAACTTGCCGTTTCCGGTGCTCAGATTTTATTCGTTGCATTCGGCGCAATGGTGCTGGTTCCCCTGCTGACGGGACTGAACCCGGCACTTGCTCTTTTAGGGGCAGGTATAGGAACCTTATTGTTCCAAATTACCACCAAACGCAAAGTGCCTATTTTTCTAGGATCTTCTTTTGCGTTTATCGCGCCGATTATCTACGCTATCGGTGAATGGGGTCTGCCCTCCACCATGTTCGGATTGTTTGCTGCGGGATTTATGTATTTTGTATTTGCCGCACTAATCCGCTGGCGCGGACTTGCTGCCGTTCATAGGCTGCTGCCGCCGGTCGTCATCGGTCCGGTCATTATGGTTATCGGCTTGTCGGTCGCTGTAGCGGCAAGCAGTATGGCAATGGGACAGGCAGACGGAAAACAGGTCATCGACTATACCGATTCCCTGATTCTTTCCGGCTTTACCTTTGCCGTTACCGCCATCGTATCGGTTTTCGGCAGCAGGATGATGAAGCTGATCCCTATTTTAATCGGCGTTGCCTCCGGTTATGCCCTTGCACTGCTGATGGGGCTGGTCGACACGGCCAGCATGACATATGCACCTTGGTTTGCCGTCCCGCATTTTGAAACACCACAAGTCAACTGGCAGGCTGCTCTGTTTATGTTGCCGGTCGCAATTGCCCCGGCCATCGAACACATCGGCGGCATCATGGCAATCGGCAATGTAACGGGAAAAGACTACACAAAAGACCCCGGCTTGGACAAAACCCTTACAGGCGATGGTTTGGGCGTATGCATTGCCGGCTTAATCGGCGGCCCACCGGTTACAACTTATGGGGAAGTAACGGGTGCTGTGATGATTACTAAAAACAGCAACCCCGTCATTATGACCTGGGCTGCAGTTTTTGCCATTTGTATGGCATTCTTCGGCAAATTCAATGCATTCTTGGCCTCCATCCCGATGCCTGTTATGGGCGGCATCATGCTGCTGCTTTTCGGTACGATTGCCTCTTTGGGCATCAAAACCCTGATTGATGCCAAAGTCGATTTGATGCTGCCGAAAAACTTGGTTATCGTCAGCTCGGTACTGACGACGGGTATCGGTGGTATGACGCTCAAACTGGGCAGCTTCAGCTTTGCCGGGGTCGGTTTGTGCGCCGTACTTGCTATTGTACTGAACCGCCTGCTCCCCGACTCCAAAGAGAGCTGATTGACGATATAAATGCCGTCTGAACATTCTTCAGACGGCATTCTGTTTACTTCAAATGCTGGATTAAAGAACTGACCGTTCCGCCATAATAGGCAGACGATGTGCAATAAACCGTCTCCAAACTGCACTGCCCCTGCGCACCATATTTTTTGATACACTGGTTGAGGGCAATCTGATGGACACTAGTAAAGCGTGGCGAAGTAATCACAACAGCATTACCGGTACGCACTCCGCCCTCTGCTTTCGGATACGCCAATGCAACGCAAGTATTTTTCAACGGCACAACAGAACGACATCCAGTTGCTTGATCTTCACCTATCCCCGCAAGCGTATCCTGCCCTTTGCAAAAAGCCTCCAACTCGGCAAGCGATTCATTTTGTGTCGAATCCTCTTTAGTGGTTTTAATCTGCAAAATGTCGTTCTCATCCTGCGGATTCTGCCAAACAGCGAGATACCCGTAAGTATCGGCAGCCTGTGCCGACGCAATAATCAGGCAGAGTGCAGATACTGCCAATATTTTTTTTATCATGATAGATTCCTGACGGTTCGTCCATGTCCTACCTCATTATAAACAAAAAACAGGATAATTCCCGCCTTATCGTTTTATTCCTCTAGAAAAATTACGCTGTGAAGCATCGGCAACCCGCTTTGACAACACAAATTAACGCATCACCAACCTTTGCCGAATAAACAATCTATTAAGACGACAATTGCGCGCAAACCTTCCAACGCACGAAAAAGCTGTATTTTACAATGTACCCTGCGGCATACGTTTATGAATGGGGAAATTATTTTAATATCATCACTCCTTTCCAATCATCCAATCACCGCTGCCAAGCATCAACAAAATAAATACCTTCCCAACAGTTATATCTTACAGGGCGTATTGTTCGATAACTGTTTGGGTTATAATCTCCCTATCGATTTTCCGTGTCCGAAAGATACTTTATCTATGGAAACCCAGCCAAACACCTCCCAACGTTCTCTGCGTCAAAACAGTATCTACCTCCTGCCCAACTCCTTTACCGTTGCCGCACTATTTTCCGCCTTTTACGCTATTACCCAATCTATGCACGGACACTACGAAACAGCCGCTATTGCTGTTTTTATCTCCATGCTGCTGGACGGCATGGACGGACGTGTGGCACGGCTGACCAACAGCCAGAGCGCATTCGGAGAACAACTTGACAGCCTTGCAGACATGGTCAGCTTTGGTGTCGCCCCGGCCCTGATTGCCTACAAATGGCAACTTTGGCAATTCGGGAAAATCGGTTATTCCGTTGCATTTATCTACTGCGCCTGCGCCGCCCTGCGCCTGGCACTTTTCAACACGCTTATCGGAAAAATCGATAAACGCTGGTTTATCGGTGTTCCCAGTCCGACAGCGGCCGCACTGATTGTCGGGCTGATTTGGGTCAACCACAGCGTTGAAAAATTCCCCGCCGTCCACTGGTGGGCGTTAGGCATCACACTGTTTGCCGGTCTGTCGATGATTGTACAGATTCCGTTTTGGAGCTTTAAGGAAATCAATATCCGCAGACAAGTCCCCTTCGTCGGCATGCTGATTGCCGTTTTGCTGCTGCTGCTGATTACTTGGGAGCCGTCGCTTGTCCTCTTCCTGTTCTTCTTCGGATACAGCCTCTCCGGCTACATTATGGCGGCACGCCGCTTTTTGAAAAAACGTAGAAAGGCCGATTGAATGTGGCATTGGGAAATTATCCTGCTCCTGCTTTTCGTGGGCAGTGCGTCAGGTTTTATTGCAGGTCTGTTCGGTGTCGGGGGCGGCGCACTGATTGTTCCTGTCGTTTTATGGGTACTCGGTTACCAAGGATTGGCTCAGCATCCCTATGCCCAACACCTCGCTGTCGGAACATCCTTTGCCGTTATGGTCTTTACTTCCTTCTCCAGTATGTTGGGACAGCACAAAAAACAGGCGGTTGACTGGAAAACGGTATTCATGATGATGCCGGGCATGATATTCGGCGTATTCTTGGGTTCGCTCTCCGCAAAATATATCCCCACATTCTGGCTTCAAATTTTCTTTATCCTATTTTTTACAGCCGTCGCATTCAGAACATTGCATACCGGTCATCAGACCGCATCGCATCCCCTGCCAAAACTGCCGGGACTGACTGCTGTTTCCACATTATTCGGCACAATGTCAAGCTGGGTTGGCATAGGAGGCGGCTCACTTTCTGTCCCTTTCTTAATCCGCTGCGGATTTCCCACCCACAAAGCCATCGGTACATCATCCGGCCTCTCCTGGCCAATTGCGTTGGCAGGTGCGGTATCTTATCTTTTAAACGGCCTGAAAGTTGGGGGGCTGCCTGAAGGCTCGCTGGGCTTCCTCTATCTGCCCGCTATCGGCGTACTCAGTGTGGCAACCATTACCTTTGCCCCCTTGGGCGTCAAAGCTGCCCACAAACTCTCTTCCGCCAAACTAAAAAAATCCTTCGGCATCATGCTGCTTCTGATTGCTGGGAAAATGCTGTACAACCTGTTTTAAGACACAATGCCCCCTCTTATTTCAAGCCCTTCCCTCCTATAATGGAAATGTAAGCATTCACGTGAAAATATACCCGATATACAAACAATCAAAACAAATGCCGTCTGAAATATTTTCAGACGGCATTTTTATAAACAGATTGCTTATACTTTTTCTTTTTTACGGTTTTTCTCCGCCATCATTTCATGCAGCGTTTTCTTGGCAGGTTTCATCGGAACGCGGTTGTCCGTCCAGCCCAGTTGCTTGCTCGGCGTCAATGCACGGAATTTGGTGGCTGCCCAACCGAATGCTCGGTAGGTTTTGCTGCCGCTGAAAATGCCGTTGAATGTGCGCCATGCCATTTGTTCGCCGAAGGTATGCGATGCGCCTTGTCCGCGGATAGGATGCGGTACGACTTCGGTCGGCGAACGTTGCGCTTCGATACGCAGACGTTGCATTTGTTCGGTAATCGGGATGCGTACCGGACAAACTTCCACACACGCACCGCACATGGTACAGGCGGTTGGCAGGTCGCGGGTGGCATCCAGACCCAACAAGTGCGGAGAAATAATTTCGCCAATCGGGCCGGGGTAGGTGGTACCGTATGCCGCGCCACCGATACGGGTATAAACCGGACAATGGTTCATACACGCGCCACAACGGATACATTGCAAGGTACGGCGCATTTGGTCTTCAGCATAGGCTTGGCTGCGGCCGTTGTCGAGCAGGACCAAGTGCATTTCTTGAGGACCGTCCAGCTCTTCGCTACGGCGCGGACCGGTAATCATGTTGAAATAAGTGGTAATGTTCTGACCGATGGCAGAACGCGGCAGCAGGCTGTACAAGGGTGGAATATCCGACAACTTGGCAACTACTTTTTCAATACCGGTAATGGCGATATGCACGGGCGGAACGGTGGTACTCAAGCGACCGTTGCCTTCGTTTTCCACCAGACACAGCGTACCTGTTTCAGCAACAGCGAAGTTCACGCCGCTCAAGCCGACATCGGCAGTGCTGTAAATATCGCGCAGTGCTTTGCGGGCGAAGCCGGTCAGTTGGTCTACGTCGTCCGTTAACGGCGTGCCGAGGTTTTGGTGGAAAAGTTCGCTAACCTGTTCTTTGGTTTTGTGGATAGCAGGCATCACGATATGGGTCGGTTTTTCGCCTGCCATTTGGACGATAAATTCGCCCAAGTCGCTTTCTACCGCTTTAATGCCTTTTGCTTCAAGATAATGGTTCAGCTCGATTTCCTCGCTGACCATCGATTTGCCTTTGACCATCAGCTTGCCGTTTTTGGCAGTAATGATGTCATGGATGATTTCGCAGGCTTCGACCGGTGTTTCCGCCCAGTGTACTTTCACACCCAACTTAGTCAGGTTTTCTTCCAATTGCTCCAACAGTGCGGGTAATTTGGACAGAGAACGCTGGCGGACGTGTTCGCACAAATCGCGCAGACTTTGCAGCTCTTCTTCGTCGGTCAAAACGGCTTTACGTTTGGTCATCAGCATATCCATCGCGGTACGCAGGCTTTTACGCAAAGGCTTGTCTTGAAGGGAAATTGCGGCGTTTTGTTTGAAAGTTTCCGGCTTCATGTGGAACTTGATGGTTTGCGTAGTCATGCGTTTTCCTCCAAATCGGCAGGGGAAATATGGTCAGGCAGGATGGCGAGAATGACCAAATCACGCGGACCGTGCGCGCCGTAAGCAAGCGTCAGCTGGATATCTGCGGTTTTGGACGGACCGGAAATCAGGAAAACATTGGTCGGCATGCCATTTTCCACCAGTTTTTCACCTTCGACAGCGTTGTGAAATTCGTTATACATTTTTGCCGTATCAAACAGGCAGAAATGCACGGGCGGAACAAGACTTAAAGTACGCGGCTCTTCGGGGCTGGAAAACAGCATCAGCGTACCGGTACGGGCGATGCCGCATTGAGAGCTGCTAAAACCTGCATCGATGTTTGAGAAGAACTCGGTTTTCCAAGTATCGATTTCGCGCTCGAAAGCAATCGGTTCGATATTGCTGTCCACCAGCGCGGCACGGGCAATTTGTCCGTGTTCGGTCGCCAACGGCAGCAGAATGTTTTTCAGACCTTTGCCTTCGGCTGCTTGACGGAATACTTGCGGCCAGCCGGTTTTGGTCACCCAATAAATTTCGGTTTTGACCGCACGCATAGCGACAGCCCAATGTTTCAAACGCTCAACTTCGCTGCCCCAAGAAACACCCATTTCACGGTAATAATCAAAAACCGCAGGCTCTTCCATCGGCAATGCGTCGGCTTTTTTCAGTTTTGCCAAAATATTTTCGCGCGCGCTCATGCTTTGCCTCCGGTACGTTCCAACAAGAAGGATGCGATGTGTTTCGGACGCGGCATATTCGGCTCGTCCTTAGCAATTTTGCCGCCGATGTTCATCATGCAGCCGCAGTCTGCACTGATGATTTCGGTCGCACCGGTTTCTTTCAGAGCGGCAACTTTGTCTGTTACCATCGCGCCGGAAATATCGGCCTGTTTGACAGAGAACGTCCCACCGAAGCCGCAACACTCGCTTTCGTGGTCGTGAACGACGCGCTCGACATTTTCCATGCCGTCAATCAACTGCCAGCCTGACAAATGAACATTCATCTCACGGCGTGCGGCACAGGAAGTGTGAACGGCAACCTTAACCGGCCCGCCTTTGTCTTCAGGCTTGTAGCCGATAGCCAGCAGAAAATGGGTAAACTCCATGATGCGGCCGGCACAATCAATGGCTTTTTGCTCGTACTCGGAGCCTTTAAACAAAGTCGGCCAGTGATGTTTCATCATGCCACCGCACGAGCCGGACGGTACGACGATCGGCCAGTTTTCAGGGAAAAGGTCGAGTTGCGCTTTGGCGACATCAAACGCCTCGGCCGGATGACCGGAAGAGTAGGCAGGTTGGCCGCAGCAGCTTTGCGCCATCGGGTAATGGACCCGTATGCCTTGCTGCTCGATTAAAGTAATGGCATCCATACCGGCTTCCGGCATGAAAAGATCGAGGACGCAGGTACCGAAGAAATAAACATCCGTCGGCTTGCTGTCGAATGTGGTGATTTTTGGAGGAGTGATTGCGCTCATTTTTTTGTTAACGGGGATACCCGTTTTCTCTGTCGAAAATTAAGCGTTTACTTTAAGTAATTGACTGTTGTGGGTCAAGTATAATTTTAAAAAATAATCTTATTTTTCTTACAAACTGCTATCTATTGCTTGCTGCATCTTATATTATTAATTAAGATAATCGTTATCATTACAAGAAGCCGATACCTTTATTCATTTATGAATGTAATCGCGTCTGAACCAATACCGTCCAGGTCGCATTTAAGAACGACAACAGACCGGTATGGAGTACAATCGCTTTATGGAAAAAAGCACCCTCCCCTCCCATACGACCTCCGCCTGGTTACCATTTCTGCTTGCAATTGCCATTTTCATGCAGATGTTGGATGCCACTATTTTAAATACCGCCCTGCCTGAAATTGCCGCCGACCTGAATGAGTCGCCATTAAACATGCAGCTGGCGGTTATTTCCTACACGCTAACCGTTGCCTTGCTGATTCCCTTAAGCGGTTATCTGGCAGACAAATTCGGAACCAAGAAGGTTTTTTTCGGCTCAATTGCCCTCTTCATGCTAGGGTCGGCATTGTGTGCCGCATCCGACTCCCTGCTCGGGTTGGCATTCTCACGCATCATTCAGGGCATAGGCGGTTCGATGCTGGTTCCGATACCGCGCCTGACTATCCTGCGCGTGTATGAAAAATCAAAGCTTCTCAATGCCATTAATTATGCGGTCATGCCTGCATTAATCGGGCCTGTTCTGGGACCTTTGGCGGGAGGTTATCTGGTCGAATATGCTTCATGGCACTGGATTTTCCTGCTCAATCTGCCTATCGGCCTGCTGGGCTTTATATTAGGAAGAAACATTATGCCCGATATTAAAGGCAGCAATACCTCTTTAGACTTCAAAGGTTATCTGATTTTTTCTGCCGCCGCGTGCCTCTTGTTACTTTCAGCAGAAAGCCTGTCTCACGCACTGCCTCCGTATATTTCCCTATGCCTGCTGGGTATGGGTCTGTTGTTTGCACACCGTTATTTAAGACACATGAAAACGGCACCCCATCCGATTTATTCTGCCGATTTATTCCTGATACGCACTTTCCGTCTGGGATTGGCAGGCAACCTGTTCAGCCGTATCGGCATCAGCTCGATTCCCTTCCTGATGCCGTTGATGTTTCAAATCGCTTTCGGTTTCAGCGCAAGCCTGTCAGGCTGGCTAGTTGCACCCGTCGCCCTGTCTTCGCTATTGGTCAAGCCGTTAATCTCCACCTTGATGAAGCGTTTCGGCTACCGCAAGGTGCTGCTTTGGAATACCAAACTGCTTGCCGCCTTCATCATGCTGCTGGCACTGCCTGACGGACACTCTCCGTTATGGATATGGGTTTTGCTCTCGCTGGCAATCGGCACATGCAATTCTTTACAGTTTTCGGCTATGAATACACTGACACTTGCAGATTTACGTCCGCAACAAACAGGCAGCGGCAACAGCCTGATGGCGGTTAACCAGCAACTTGCCATCAGTATGGGGGTTGTTTCCGGTGCGCTGATACTTAAAAACTGGACATTCCTAATGCCTGCCGCCGCCAACCTGCATCCGGCCTTCCGCATGACGCTGCTCAGCATCGGCGGCATTACCCTTGCATCATCGCTGGTTTTCAAACGGCTGCATGTATCAGACGGTGCCAACCTGACAAGAGGCACACGGCCTTAATCCTGCATCCCGACAAAACTTTTACCCGTTCCGGCCTTTAGATTATGATGCTTCATTTCAATGCGTACAGACCCCAAAATACAGGCAATGCCGTCTGAAACCCTATCCCCGATGAAAACACGCAGCCTCATTTCCCTTTTATGCCTCCTTCTCTGTTCATGTTCTTCATGGCTGCCCCCCTTGGAAGAACGGACGGAAAGCCATCATTTCAATACTTCCAAACCCGTCCTCCTGGACAACATCCTGCAAATCCGGCACCCCCCTCATAACAACGGGCTATCCGATATCTATCTGCTGAACGATCCCCACGAAGCCTTTGCCGCGCGCGCAGCCCTCATCGAATCCGCCGAACACAGCCTCGATTTGCAATACTACATCTGGCGCAACGACATTTCCGGCAGACTTCTGTTCAACCTCATATACCTTGCCGCAGAACGCGGCGTACGCGTACGGCTGCTGCTGGACGACAACAACACGCGCGGATTGGACGACCTCTTGCTTGCCCTCGACAGCCATCCCAATATCGAAGTACGCCTGTTCAACCCCTTCGTCTTACGAAAATGGCGTGCCTTAGGCTACCTGACCGACTTTGCCCGCCTCAACCGCCGTATGCACAACAAATCCTTTACCGCCGACAACCGTGCGACCATACTCGGCGGACGCAACATCGGCGATGAATATTTCAAAGTCAGGAACGATACCGTTTTTGCCGACCTGGACATCCTCGCTACCGGCAGCGTCGTTAGCGAAGTTTCATACGATTTTGACCGCTACTGGGCAAGCCATTCCGCCTACAATGCCACGCATATCATCCGTCGCGGAGATATTCCACACGGACTTCAAGAACTCGGCTACGACGACGAAACCGCCAGACAAGCACTCCTCCGTTACCGTGAAACCATCGAACAATCCCCGCTCTACAAAAAAATACAAAACCGGCAGATTGACTGGCAAAGCGTCCAAACCCGCCTAATCAGCGACGATCCCGACAAAGGGCTAGACCGAGACAGCCGCAAACCGCCGATTGCCGACCGCCTGCAAAACGCCCTCAAACAACCCGAAAAAAACGTCTATTTAGTTTCCCCCTATTTTGTCCCCACGAAATCCGGCACACAGGCATTGGCAAAACTGGTTCAAAACGGCATAGGTGTAACTGTCCTGACCAACTCGCTGCAGGCTACCGATGTTGCCGCCGTCCATTCCGGTTACGCCAAATACCGCAAACCCCTGCTTCACTCCGGCATCAAACTTTACGAACTGCAACCCAATCATGCCGTTCCTTCTACCAAAGACAAAGGACTGACCGGCAGCTCCGTTACCAGCCTTCATGCCAAAACCTTCATCGTCGACGGAAAACGTATTTTTATCGGCTCCTTCAACCTCGACCCACGCTCCGCACGCCTCAATACCGAAATGGGCGTAGTCATCGAAAGCCCCCTGATAGCCGGCAAAATGGAGCGCACCCTCGCCCAAACCACCCCTTCCTACGCCTACCGCGTTACCCTCGACAAACACAACCGCCTGCAATGGTATGACCCTGCCACCCAAAAAACCTACTCGAACGAACCGGAAGCCAAACTCTGGAAACGCATTGCTGCAAAAATCCTATCCCTGCTGCCAATCGAAGGTTTATTATAAACATGCCGTCTGAATGTCCTTCAGACGGCATGCAAGAACCCGCAAAGGAAAAAAACATGTATCCGACCATCAAAGTCCTTTTTCTCTGCCTCAACGCGTTCATCCTCGCCTCATGCGCGGCAACCTCCGGCAAACACCGTAGACCGGAATCGGGAGTCCGATACCCGTCCCGACAAATCCAACCCGTCCGCATCAGCCACATCGACCGCACACAAGGCTCTCAAGAACTCATGCTCCACAGCCTCGGCCTTGTCGGTACACCCTACAAATGGGGCGGGAGTAGCACCGCAACCGGCTTCGACTGCAGCGGCATGATTCAATTCGTTTACAAAAACGCCCTTAACGTCAACCTTCCCCGCACCGCCCGCGACATGGCGGCGGCCAGCCGCAAAATCCCCGACAACCGCCTCAAAGCGGGCGACTTGGTATTCTTTAATACGGGCGGCGCGCACCGCTACTCCCATGTCGGACTCTACATCGGCAACGGCGAATTCATCCATGCCCCCAGTAGCGGTAAAACCATCAAAACCGAAAAACTCTCCACACCGTTTTACGCCAAAAACTACCTCGGCGCACATACTTTCTTTACAGAATAGCAGCGACACACCGCAACAAAACAAACGGCAGCATGGCAATGCTGCCCTACGGCTTCAACCCGCAGCCGTAAATCAGGCATAAATACCCGACAAAAAACAGCCGCTGTTCAAAATTGCCATCCCGACAAAAAATGCCGTCTGAAACGCAAAAGCATTTCAGACGGCATCTTCAAATCGAAGATCAGTTGATCAAATAACCTTGGATTTCCTTGGTTTTCGCATTGATTTCTTTAGTACGGCAGTCGGATTGCGCCAAACCGTATTCGTCCCCTCCGGCACATTTGGCATTCAAACCATTCTGCCAGTTTCGGTATTCGGGCATAACGGTTTCGGCAATATCGGCGGGCAATGCCTGAACCGCACCATCCAATGCCGCCTTGGCAGTCCTTTCTTTTTTGTCTGCTTCCCTGATAATTTCGTCAATCACTGCTTTCTTACGGTTGTGCAGCTCTTCCAAGCGTGCTTCGGTTTCCGCCGTTTTGCATGCCAGTTCGCTGATTTTTATGCCGTTTGGCGTTTCACTTTCGGCTTTTGCCTTGCTGGCACAGATTTTATCCATCCCGCTTTTCCATGTTTTCTGTGAGGCTTGCAGCTTGTTTTGGACGGTTTGCGGCAGACCTTTCCAAAATTGTTCAAACTCACTGCGCGACAATTTGTAGCGTTCCTCCCATTCTGATATGCGGGCTGCCTCCTGTTCTTGGCTCAATACCTCCTGCGCCGCTGCTTCTTCTGCCTCGCGCGCCTCCTGTGCCGCCGCTTCCGCTGCTTCAAGCTCTTCATTCATTTTCTTCGCTTTGTCCAACGGCTCCTTAATCAATGCCATAGACACCAGCTCGCTGACCGGACGGATGACTTCGTACGTCTGATTCAGCTCGGCAAAGATTTTGCTTTTGTCGTCTGTCGGCTGGACGCTGTAAGAAATAGTTTTGATGTAATACGCGCCTTCTTTGCGGTAGTAGCGTTCAAAAAAATCGGGCGTTTTTTTATAACTGTTGCCTACTGTCCGGTTAGCGGCAACGGCATAACCGACGACATCCTCCGGCACTTCCAACTTCAGCGTGGCTTCGCATTTCAATTTGCTGGAAGTGTCGGTTTTTTCGGCAGTACGGATTTCATCGATGGTTATGCCCAAACGTTCGATCATGCTGCGGATATGCGATATGCCGATGTCGGCAAATGCCTGTTCTTTGAATGCGTCATCGTCAAAAGTTTTGACGGTTTCCCCTTCGACATTGTCGCGGATAAGTTTGACCAAAATCTCTTTAGCCTCTTCGCTTCCGCAGGAAACCTCCTTCTCGAAAAACGGATTGCTTATACCCAAACGGTCGCAGCCCGACAAAATCAGCATACTTGCCAATGCCAGTGCGGATAAATTTTTTCCCATCGGTTTTCCTTTTCATTCAGACAGACCGTACGTTTATCTGTGTATTCCGGTACACATACAATACTGTAAAGTACAAGTCTTTAAATTCATGCGAATTATCATATCGGGATTACAGGATGCCGACAAGCCTTTATTTGGCTTGCGCTTTCCTTATATTTCCTTGCGGCTTGACGCATTTCCCGCCAAAGCAACATAAGCGGTTGCGATATTGATAACTTACCCGCCTGATGAGCATCTTTTTCCAAAGCCCGTACCAAACCGCCCGACGGTTTTTAGCCGGTGTTTCAGACGGCATTTGCGGAATGCTGTCTTGATATCAATCCTTGTCGTAAACGATATGCTTGTTATGTATGCTTTTTTTACTTTTTTGCAGTTGCAGGCTGGCAGCATCGCCCAAACGTAGGGCTAGCCCGATGGCGAGAATGTCGATAACGGCAAGTTGAAGCAGGCGTGAAACCATGGGCGTGTAAAGTTCCGCATTTTCCTGAGTGGCTATGCTCAATACGCAATCGGCCATTTGTGCCAAAGGAGATTCGTTGCGCGTCAACGCAATAATCGACGCACCGTTTTCTTTGGCGATACTGACCGCATCCAGAAGCTCGATTGACGAACCGGTATTGGAAATGGCGATAAGGACGTCTTCACTGGAAAGGACGGAAGCCGCCATCAATTGCGTATGGGTATCGACATAGGCAACGGTGGACATACCGAAGCGGAAGAATTTGTGTTGCGCGTCTTGGGCGACAATACCTGAATTGCCGACTCCGTAAAACTCGACACGGCGGGCATGCATCAATGTGGCAATCGCATTTTCAAGTTCGGATTCTTTCAGAAAGCGGCGCTCGCCCAAGAGGGAGGCCGCGGCATTGCCCAATACTTTTTCGACCACGCTTGACATGTCGTCATCCACATTGAGCTCTTCATGAACATAGGGCATACCTTCATGACCGATACTGGCGGATAATGCAAGTTTGAACTCGGGCAGCCCTTTGTAGCCCAGGCTGCGGCAAAACCGGATAACGGTCGGTTGGCTGACGGAGGAGTGTTCGGCAATCTCGGCAACAGCCGCATGAACAAACCATTTGGGTTTTGCCAATGCACATTCGGCTACTTTACGTTCCGCGCCAGAAAGGTCTGCCAGTGATTCGCTGATTTTGCTTAACATAATGATATACCCTTCGATAATCCAGCCCGCCGTAAAAGGCGATATGGTTAAACGTTTCTCAAATGGTTGTCGAGAGCTACTGCCGCACCGGAAATTCCGGGAAACTCGCTCAATACGACATAGACGGGAATCGCGGCAAGATATGCTTCAAACCTGCCCTTATTCTCAAAACGGCTGCGGAACGGGGAGGTTTTAAAGTATTCCAGCACGCGGGGAATAATGCCGCCGCACAAGTATACACCGCCGCGTGCGCCCAGCATCAATGCATGGTTGGAAGCGACGGTACCGAGCATGGCGCAAAAGATGTCTAAAGTCTGACGGCACAAAGGGGACGAACCGCCCAATGCTTTTTCCGTAATTTCAGAAGGCGGCAATTTTACCGATTTGACTTTCTGCTTTACCGCCAACGCTTCATAAATCAGGCTTAAGCCTGCACCGCTGAGGAAGCGTTCTGCAGAAACATGACCGTATTTGTTTTTGGCATATTGCCAAATCAAAACCTCCATATCGTCAAACGGAGGAAAAGTCCCATGTCCGCCCTCGCCTGCCAAAGCCACCCAGCCTGCCGCACTGTGTACCAGTCCGCTTACGCCCAAGCCTGTTCCCGGACCGATGACTGCTTTCGGTGCAAACTCGACCGGTTTTTGTCCGCCGATTTGCAAGAGATCGCAATCGTCCGTCAAGGTAACCGCCAAAGCCTGCGCAGTAAAATCATTCAGCAGAATCAAGGTTTCCAGACCCAAAGCTTGACGGGTCGTTTCGATGGAGAAGGCCCAATGATGGTTGGTCATCTGCACCCAATCGCCCAATATCGGGTTGGCAATGGCAAAAGCCGCATGTTTCACATTTTCCGTACTGCTTTGATTCAAATAGGCGCGTGCGGCATCTGTAAGCGTATCATAATCACTACATGGAAAAACAGCCGCTTTTTCAATCACACGCGGAGCGGTTTCCAATGCGAAGCGTGCATTCGTACCACCGATATCGGCGACCAAACGAGGATAAGCTTCAGTGTGCATAGTAGACATGGCAGTTAATTCCTTGGTGATTGAGAATCAGACTGGTCGGATATTCGGTATCAGCCCTTGCAGCAGCCTTATCGAATACCTCTTTTTTCTCTGGGCCTTGAATAGCCAAAAATACATTCGGCGTTTTGGCAATCGCACCCAAAGTCATGCTCACACGCTCATGCGGCGCGGTAACCGGCGTAGTATGAATCAATGTCGGGTCATCGGCTTCATTGATTGCGGCCTGTAATTGAGGCGCTTGAGGGAACAACGACGCCGTATGCCCGTCTTCGCCCATGCCCAACACCAGCACGTCAGGTTGCTTGTAATGTTTCAATGCATAAGCAACAACAACTTCAGGTTGTAATTCAGTTTCAGACTTTCCGTCTTCAACAACAGGAATCCATGTGGCAGTGGCCGCGTTATTTTTGAGCAAATATTCGCGTACCAAGCCTGTATTGCTGTCGGCATGCGTGGTCGGAACGATACGCTCGTCCACCAATGTGATGCTGACATTTTGCCAATTTAAATCTTTTTGCGACAAAGCCTCGAAAAACGCAATCGGCGAACGACCGCCGGAAACGGCCAAAACCGCATGGCCTTTCTCATTCAGCGCGGCTTGCAATGCGGCGGCAACAGCATCGGCGAGAGCTTGCGCGGCAGTTGCAGCGTTTTCTTGTTCGTGCCAAACAAACATGTTTCGTCCTTTCATGGTTTCAGACGGCCTTTTGTTGGAAAACAAGGCCGTCTGAAAGAAATATTATTGCTCTTCGTGCCACTTGTTGCCGTCACGGGCCAACAGCGCGCGCGCAGCTTCAGGACCCCAAGAATGGGCTTCGTAAGCATGTGGAGGCGTTGTATTGTTCGCCCAGTTTTCCAAAATCGGCATCACATATTCCCAAGCGGCTTCGAGTTCGTCACGACGGTTGAACAAAGCGAGTTTGCCGTTAATCACATCCAGCAGCAGGCGCTCATAAGCCTCGGCGCGGCGGCCTTCGACGGCTGTGCCCAAGTCCACGCCAATCGGTGTCACTTCGACTTTATTGCCTGCACCCGGAGTTTTCACTTGCGTGTAAAGGCGGACGGATTCGGTCGGTTGTAGTTCAATAACCAAACGATTCGGCGCAGGTTGGCTGTTGTCAAAAATATGGTTTTGCAGCGGACGGAAGTTCAACACGATTTCCGCCACTTTGCCTGCCATGCGTTTGCCGGTACGCAGGTAGAAAGGTACGCCTTTCCAACGCTCGTTTTCGATTTCGGCTTTGATGGCGACATAGGTTTCAGTGAAACTGTCTTTCGGTACATCGACTTCTTCCAGATAGCCATTCATGCCGTTTGACGCAACATATTGTCCGCGAATCACATTTTCATTGACGGATTCGATGGTCAGCGGTTTCAGCGATTTGATGACTTTCACTTATATATTGCGTCCCATCAGAGGGGCGCATTACTTTTCTTAACATTCCCCTTTGACAGCCAAGTGAAAGGGGCTTTTTTATGTCAGCAGCAAATGTAATATTTTCCTGTTCGTACTGGAGAATATTTAAAAAATCAGATTCTTGTGTTTTGTGTTTTTATCTGTTCCGAAATGGAGAACCGCATAAACTAACTCAGCAAGAGAATTTTTCAAAGCTTTATCAAGCGTTCGATTATATAGATTCGATTGATTCGAATTTTCCGGTAATTATCACAACAGACGGTTGTTGTCTTTCTTCTTGATCTTTAAAAATTTGTCAGGGTTTGGCTTTCGGTCGTTGACCGTCGGACGCGCTTTAGCGCGGCAGACGGGAAACGGCTGAAAGCCCCCCCCTTGACTAACAGGGGGGGAGCGAAATTAAAAACCAATTCCAAGAGTAGTGAACGAATGAGTGAAGTTGAATATTTCTCGCACTTTATATCGGACGGAAAAGGAAAGCTTTTAGAAATTCCTCAGCGAAGAGGTAAGCAAGATGGAGTTTTCGTTGATTGGATTTCATTCACATTCCATGAAGATACTTTACTGAAAGTTTCCGGTTGCCCTTTATTTTCTGATGCTGAATACATGTATGTATTAAGCGGAAAGCTGGAAGAAATTCTAGGTTTCGGCATAACGCGCAAATGTAAATCTAGGGGCAACAAATTCTATGAATCCATGTTCAGGCTAGGTTCAGACGATGTTGATTATGGTGAGGTGCATTTCGGAGGTCAGCGAAATACTGTTTTGGTTGAGTTGAAAGGTACTGGTTGCAGCGTTGCAAGTCCGGGTTGGGAGTTGAGGCTAAAGCAGTTTCTTGATGATTCGATAAGGCCAAGAATAACGCGAATTGACCTGGCGCTTGATTTTTTTGACGGAGAGTACACGCCGGATCAGGCGTTGTTAGATCACGATAACGGCTTCTTCGACAACAGTAACCAAAGGCCGAAATCTGAAACGATCGGTACGGCTTGGCGGAATGAGGACGGGAGCGGCAAGACATTTTATGTAGGTCGCAAGAAAAATTCTCGTTTTGTTCGTGTTTATGAGAAAGGCAGGCAGCTTGGCGATAAAGATAGCAAGTGGGTAAGGTTCGAGATCCAGTTTAATTATGGAGATATCGAAATACCCTTGGATATTTTAATAAATCAGGGTTCTTATTTCTGTGGAGCTTTCCCAATTTGTAGAAAGTTCAAAAATATGCCGGTTCCCGAAAGGTTCGATCAGAGAAAGAAAACGCTTAATCTAACTTTTGAGCATAAATTGCATTACGCGAAAAACGCAGTTGGAAAACTGGTCAATTTCATGATTGAAATGGGTTTTGACAACAGCGAAATTGTGGAATCTTTAAAGGCAGATTCGGGATTTCCCAAAGGATTAGAACCTGAAAAATATGCTCTGGAAATGTTAAGGGACGGGTTAAAACACGGTTTTATTCATGAACAGCCGGATATTGATCTAGAGATTGAACTTGATGAATTGGGGGTTATTGATTTTATAAATTCTGACAAATTCGATAGGGAAAAAAGGCTTTTTAGTCCTGATTATGATGCCGAAAAAGAAAGGAAATATCAGGAATATTTAGATAAAGTTTATCATCAAAATGTAGATTATGATTATTTTTAAAGGAAATCAAAATGTTTAATCAAAACCAAACTGTAACTTATCCTGCAACTTTTTTGGGAGCCAAAAAATTCAAAGGAGAAATTGATGGCTCAAATATCGATACTTGTTCTGTATTGGTTGCAACATCTTTACCGGTACAGTCGGGAAATGCTGTTGGATTCACGGCGGCACAAATGAAATTCGGGGACAGTAAGAATTTCTCAAGGTTAGAGAATCTCAAATACCCCTGCGAAGTTATGGTAACGGTTGAAATGACTTCGACAGGTAAAGGCATGGTTCCGTCATTAATTGATTTTCAGGTGGCTGAAAAACCGAAAGGTTGATTTATGAAATATGAGGAGCGGTTTATCGTTCAAGATTTGGAAACGCATGAATTCATCTATCCCGATCCGTTCGGGGATGTCGGATTTACGCAAAATCTAAAGTCTGCCGGTCATTTCGAAAGCTACGAAGATGCGTTGAATTCGGGCATAAATGAAATAGGCGGAGGTTTCCAAATATTTCAGTTTTTCGTGAAATCGGAATAAGAGCAAAACAGGCTCGGCGGGCGGTCTGTCAACCTTTCACAAAGCCCGCAAAGAGGATAAAAAATGAATTCGACTAAATTAATAGTTGGTTGGGTTGTGTGCCTGTTTTTATTCATGTTTGCTTTGTTATATTTCATGAATTAATAAATAAAATAATTCGGGAACAGGCTTCGCCCGGATTTAAACCTAAGAAGCCGTCTTACTTAAACTTAAAAAAGGAAAAGAGCGATGAACATCGTTAAAAAATATGCTGTGAAAGCAGCATTGGCAGCCGGTATCTTCACACCGGCTATTGTTCTGGCAGATGACTTTAATGCGGCAGCAATTGGCACGCAGGTGGCTAATGTAATCATGGGTTTCGTTGCCATGGTTTCCGCCGTGGGTATGGCGGCCATTACCGTCATTTTGGCAATCCAAGGCTTCAAAATGGCTTGGAGCATGATCAAATCTGTTAAATAACAGAAGTGAAGAAAAAGGGGCGCATAAATGGGCTACCGTGTCGGCATGAACTGTTTTGATACAAGATTGCAGGCAGACGACTATTTATTGTCGTCCCTCCCTCCTACTGTTACCCAGGACGGAAAAATAATCAGGCCGGAAAGGGTGGGCGAAAAATGGGTGTTGAATGGCAATCCGGTTACGTTGTCTTATCCGGAATGTTCCAATTACGAACAGGTTAAATATGGCTCTTATCTTGGTTCGACGGTTTTAATTCTGTTCGTAGTCATCTACGGTTTCAGGCTTCTGATTAATTTTTTGAAAGACATGGGCAAGGTTGGGATTGATTGATGGTTATTGATTTTTGGTTTCTTCTTGGTTTTTTCTTGGCTCTGTCTGTCGCTTTGATATTTATATGACGTGTTTTAAAATCAGGCTTTTAATTAAATAGTTGAGGCTTGAATTATGTTCTATTTGTCTGAAGATGAATTGAAATTCAAACAAAATACAAATCCTGATTATTTTAATGAGAAACTTTGTCATATTTTTATATCGGAAATGTTTAGACTTAAGGATATGTATCCGATTTCCGATTTTACAAATGTTGTAAGAAAAGCATCTCAATATTTTTTAAATAGAACATATCTTGATGATATGGTAGTTTTTTTTGAGGATGGCTCTTTTCTGAAATTTCAGTTTTTAGAAAATGGCTTTGAATGTAAAGAATTCTATGATGGTCAAATTTCAACGGCTTTTTATTACGGTCGTTATTCTATTAGGCTTTAATTCATCGTATGCAGAAGAATTGTTTGTTGAACCAAGTGGAAGAGTCCGCGTATCAACAGGCGAATTCAATGAGAATGGCGTTAAAACTTGGCGTTATCTTGATAGAGGAAGAGGTGGACTCGGTGGCAATATGTTCTATCATGAGATACAAAAATCATTGCCGGTTGTTCATTCTTCAACAGGAGCACGTTCTCTTGAAAGAATTCCTGTTAAAGTAACTGCATCAGTTTCCCGCGCCGGAGTCTTGGCAGGCGTTGGCGCATTAGTCCGCCAAGGCGCAAAACTAGGCACAAGAGCGGTTCCCTATGTCGGAACTGCTCTTTTAGCCTATGACATATATAAAGAATTAAATCCGGAGCTTGAAAAAGCAGGTTTCCGATATTCAGAAGATATTGGAGATTACGTCAAATATTACGATAACGCATTGTGTAAAGGCAGATTCAGGAGTGAACCAGGTTATTTCTCATGTGTTGGAGTTGATTCATCCGAATTATTGGCTTTGTCTCAAGGCGGACAACGCGCTAAGGAAACTCAGGATTTATTAGTTAGAAGGGTTAAAAGCGATTTTGAAAGAATTGCGGATGTTTTGGGTAAAGATTACGGCGAACCTAATAGATTTAAAAAAATTGATTACTGTTTTTATAATGAAGATATTTCTGTTTCATGTTCTTTTGGGGATCTTTTATTACGGTATAGTTTGCAACATGAAATTAAAAAGTCAGACCCCGATCCAAATTCATTTAATGATCTGATTGCAAAAAAGGTCGATGCCAATCCAGATAGATTTATCAAAGCAACAAACTTCCCCGGTTACAAGGAAGATGTCGAAGTCGCACCCGGCACAAAACTGAACATCGGCCCGGTAACCGACAAAAGCGGGAATCCCGTACAAGTCCTTGTCAGTTTCGGGCGCGATTCCCAAGGCAAAACAACAGCCGATGTTCAAGTAACACCACGTCCCGATCTCACGCCAGGAAGCGCGGAAGCTCCCAATGTCCGCCCGTCGCCTGATACATCACCGGCAACGAACCCATCAAACAACCCGAATCCCAATGAGCAACCCGGCACACGTCCCAATCCCGAACCTGACCCGGACACAAATCCCGAACCGAACGTGCAGCCCGGAACAAGTCCGGGGTCTCCGGTATCACCGGCAAATGGCAGGGACGGCAAAGACGGAAAGGACGGCAAAGACGGCGGTCTTTTGTGCCGTTTCTTCCCGAATATTCTGGCATGTGACCAGCTTCCGGAGCCGTCAGCCGATTCCGATCCGCAGCTTCCAAATGAGACGGTTAACGTTGAGTTTGAGAAATCCGGAATCTTTCAAGATTCCGCTCAGTGTCCCGCACCTGTCACGTTCACGATAACCGTGCTTGATTCAAGCAAACAGTTCGCGTTCAGCTTTGAGAACGCATGTACGATAGCCGAAAGGCTGAGGTACATGCTTCTCGCCCTTGCTTGGGCTGTTGCCGCCTTTTTCTGTATCCGCACAGTATCCCGTGAAGTCTAGCAGGCGAAGCACCGCCGGGCTTCAGTAACCTTTGTTCAGGCAGGGGGAGGATGTCCGTAAAGAATCGTAAAGGCGGGTTTTTTCGCCTTTATGATTCTTTATGGATACCCCTTGCCGCTCGGACAAAGAAACACACTCTGCCCGGGGGCAGGTGGTAAGGCGAGTGCTTTTTTCGCCGTCCCCCTGCCCGCGCGGCGTCGCAAGTGAGACTAGGGGGTGTGGGGGACTAGTCCCCCGCAAAGCGTTCAGCTTCGGAAACTTGAGCCAAAGCCAGGCGAACCGCCAGAGCTGGGCGAAGCCAGGCGCATCGCCGGAGAGCTGGGCGAAGCCGGGCGAAGCACCGGAGAGCTGGGCGAAGCCAGGGCGAAGCACCGGAGAGCTGGGCGAAGCCAGGCGAAGCACCGGAGAGCTGGGCGAAGCCGGGAGAACCGCCAGAGCCGGACGAAGCCGGGAGAACCGCCAGAGCTGGGCGAAGCCAGGGCGAACCGCCGGAGAGCTGGGCGAAGCCAGGCGCATCGCCGGAGAGCCGGACGAAGCCAGGGCGAAGAACCGGAGAGCTGGGCGAAGCCAGGGCGAACCGCCGGAGAGCTGGGCGAAGCCAGGCGCATCGCCGGAGAGCTGGGCGAAGCCGGGCGAAGCACCGGAGAGCTGGGCGAAGCCAGGCGCATCGCCGGAGAGCTGGGCGAAGCCAGGCGAATCGCCGGAGAGCTGGGCGAAGCCAGGGCGAAGCACCGGAGAGCTGGGCGAAGCCAGGCGAAGCACCGGAGAGCTGGGCGAAGCCAGGCGCATCGCCGGAGAGCCGGACGAAGCCAGGCGCATCGCCGGAGAGCTGGGCGAAGCCAGGGCGAAGCACCGGAGAGCTGGGCGAAGCCAGGGCGAACCGCCGGAGAGCTGGGCGAAGCCAGGCGAATCGCCTGAGAGCTTGGCGAAGCACCGCCGGGCTTCAGTAACTTGTGCCAAGGCAGGGGGAGGATGTCTGTAAAGAATCGTAAAGGCGGGTTTTTTCGCCTTTATGATTCTTTACGGATACCCCTTGCCGCCCCGCCAAAAGAACACACTCTGCCCGTGGGCAGGGTGATAGGCGCGCGCCTTTTGCGCCGTTCCCCCTGCCCGCGCGGCGTCGCAAGTGAGACTAGGGGGTGTGGGGGACTAGTCCCCCGCAAAGCGTTCAGCTTCAGAAACTTTGGCCACAATCAGGCGAAGCAGCGCACTTTGCGAGCGAAGCCGCAAACAGCCGAGAAGCGCGGGGGGGAATTGGCGATAAGCGCGAGGGGGGTGTCCCCACAGCGCCGCCGCGTCGCGAATGCGACGCAAATCTTTCAGATTAAGAAACATTTGTTTAATGAGGCAACCGTGCCTTTTAAGAAAGGGAGAGCAAATGAAATTGTTGGCCGCATTGATTCCGCTCTTGATGAGCGTCGCAGGCCGTATATTGACTGCATTAGGCTTGATGGCCGTGACCTATGCCGGTGTAGATAGGCTGGTTATGAAGTTTCAGCATGCAATACAGGAAAGCGTGACAGGCGCACCTCAGGCAATGTTGCAGCTTTTTTATATAAGCGGTGGCGGCACCGTTCTTAATATCCTGTTTGGCGCAATCGCATTCATTCTGTCATTTAAACAAATGACGAAATTGGCAACCTCAATAGGGAAGAAAAAATAATGGCGGAGATTTGTCTTATTACGGGTACGCCCGGTTCAGGGAAAACATTGAAGATGGTTTCCATGATGGCGAACGATGAAATGTTTCAGCCCGATGAAAACGGCATGCGCCGTAAAGTATTCACAAACATAAAAGGCTTGAAAATCCCCCATATATACATCGAGACGGACGCAAAGAAACTGCCGAAATCGACAGATGAGCAGCTATCAGCGCACGATATGTACGAATGGATAGAGAAACCCGAAAACATCGGGTCTATTGTCATTGTGGACGAAGCGCAAGACGTATGGCCGGTACGCTCGGCAGGTTCGAAAATCCCGGATAATGTTCAGTGGCTTAATACACACCGCCATCAGGGTATTGATATATTTGTTTTGACACAAGGCCCTAAGCTGCTGGATCAAACGCTTAGAACGCTTGTGAGGAAGCATTATCACATTGCATCAAACAAGATGGGTATGCGTACACTTTTAGAATTTAATTCATGCGCCGATGACCCTCTTAAAATGGTATCAAATGGATTTTCAAGCATTTATACGCTTGATAAAAAAGTTTATGACTTGTACGAATCCGCAGAGGTTCATACCGTAAATAAGGTCAAACGGTCAAAGTGGTTTTATACTTTGCCGGTAATAATATTGCTGATTCCCGTGTTTGTCGGCCTGTCCTATAAAATGTTGAGTAGTTACGGAAAAAAACAGGAAGAAACGGCATCTAAAGAGGAATCGGCTTCAGAATTAAAAGATAATTCGGCTTCATCAGCAAATATAGAAACTGTTCAGTCGTCTAATGGAAATTTGACACCTGAAATGTTCGTGCCGGTATTGCCTGAAAAACCTGAAAGTAAACCAATTTATAATGGCGTGAGACAGGTAAAAACATTTGAGCATATAGCAGGCTGTATAGAAGGTGGCAAAACAGGTTGCACATGTTATTCCCAACAGGGAACGCCTTTAAAGGAAATCACAAAGGAAATGTGCAAGGATTACGCAAGAAACGGATTGCCTTTTGATCCGTATAAAGAAGAAAATCAGCAAAATGTAGAGCAGAAAGAAACTGCCATGAAAGATGACAAGCCCAAAGTTGTTTCAATGGGTGGGAAGCCACAACAAAATTTGATGTACGACAACTGGGAAGAACGCGGAAAACCGTTTGAGGGAATCGGCGGAGGCGTTGTAAATTAGAAAGTTCTTTCTAAAATCATATGTTTATAAAAATATTGAAATATTTTCTTGCAGTACTACATAATATGTAGTATTATAAGCATATGGAAACAGCGCAATCGCGCAAACTGCGCCTCGGGTTATCAGGGGTAAGGAAATGAAAATGAAAGCAATCCAAATCAACATCGTCGCAAAAACTGAAATGGCTAAAGCTGCCGCCGACTACATCAACGGCTTGGCAATGGCAAACGGTTTCTCAACAGCCATGACTGACGAAGAATTGAGCCAATATAAAGGCTGGTTTGAGGGACAAATTCAAGAATGTGATGAATATATCGCCTCAAATTTGGTCATTGAATATGAAGAAATCGAACTTGACGACGAGGAATAAAACGCAAGCCGCCTGAAATATGGCGGCTTTTTTGAAAGGAAAAATATGACACACCCTAATAGAAATTGGCACCGTCGCTGGACGGTTGATTTTGAAACGCAAACGGCCAGCCATGAAGACGGCTGGGTTTTTAAGTTTGAAAAAGTTTCAGACGGCGTTTTTGACGGCAAATTAATCAATCAGCCGGAAAACATCACGCTTGAGCAAATTAAAAATGCGCCGAGAATAGCACGTGAAGCCGGTGAAGCTTGGACAAGGGCAAGGAAATCATTATCATGATGAACGATTTTGAGATAGGCTACACGCCAAAAAATCTAAAGTTCATTAGACAGAATTCAGGGAGAACGCAGAAAGAAATAGCGGATGCTTTAGAAGTGTCTTTGGTAACGGTTCAGAGGTGGGAGATGCCTGTGAATGTGAATAGTCATATTGATATGCCGTATAAAAAATGGCTTGAATTTATAGAGCTTTTTAAATAAAAGCCTTTTTTCTTTAAAAATGAACCTTTACCAAAAACAGTAACCATAATAGAATCAGACACGGCAAAGGAATAGCTAACCTTTGCCGAAACCGCCGAGCCTGAATGTTCCCATGTCATTAGACAGAGAGAAAGATTAGGACGGCGGTTTTTTCTTGTTTGTGAAATTGGGTAGTATCAAAGAACACGATTCTGAATAGATAAGGGTAATCCCATGCGTAATGCCGTAGGATTGGATATATCAAAGCTGACATTTGACGCAACCGTCATTGTTGGCAATGCCGAATATTCGGCAAAGTTTGGCAACAATTCAAAAGGTTTAGATCAGTTTTCCGACTGGTTGAAAAGCTTGGGATGTGAGGATCTGCATATATGCATGGAGGCAACCGGAAATTATTATGAAGAAGTTGCCGACTATTTCGCGGAATATTACAGCGTTTACGTAGTTAATCCGCTAAAAATAAGCAAGTATGCAGAAAGCAGGTTCAAAAGAACCAAAACAGACAAACAGGATTCAAAATTGATAGCGGAGTATTGCCAGTCTGTGAAAGAAAGCGAGCTTGTAAAGAGGCAGAAGCCTACGGACGAGCAATACAGGCTTTCACGGATGACCGCAGCATATACGCAAATCAAAAGCGAATGCGCGGCAATGAAAAATCGTTATCAGGTGGCAAAAGATGAAGAAGCGGCCAAAGCATATGCAGAAATCATCAAAGCCATGAATGAACAGCTTGAAGTTTTAAAGGCGAAGATAAAAGAGCAGACGGAGAAGCCGAAATGTAGGGAGGGTGTGAAACGTCTTGAAACCATACCGGGAATTGGAAGAATGACCGCAGCCGTATTGTTTCAATATCTCACATCTTCGAAATTTGAAACATCAAACAAATTTGCAGCGTTTGCAGGCCTAAGCCCGCAGCAAAAAGAATCAGGTACAAGCGTAAGAGGAAAATCCAAATTGACCAAGTTTGGAAACAGGAAATTACGCGCCGTTTTATTCATGCCCGCCATGGTCGCATACCGAATGAGGGCATTTCCCGATTTCATCAAAAGACTGGAAGCCAAGAAGAAGCCTAAAAAAGTCATCATCGCCGCATTGATGCGTAAACTCGCCGTCATTGCGTATAACGTAAACAAGAAAGGCGAAGATTACGATCAATCTCGTTATAAATCGGCGTAAATCCTGCAAGGAAAAAAGGCATTTTTTGAATGCCTGCTTTGCCGTGTCTGAAATTCAGTGAATTTTTAAATATTGAAATTCAATAAGTTGTAAATGAATTGTAAAGATTCTATTGCAAATTAAAGTAGTATCTTTCTCGTCGCGTACGGCATCGGCATCCAAGCTTGTCGGCGCTTCCATCGCAGTCATACAAAGCATTTGCATCAAGTGGTTTTGCACCATATCGCGCAATGCGCCGGTAATGTCGTAAAACTCACCGCGTTCTTCCACGCCCAACTGCTCGGCGATGGTCAGCTGTACGCTTTCAATATATTTGTTATTCCACAAAGGCTCGAACATCACATTGGCAAAACGCAAGGCCAGCAGGTTTTGCAGGCTTTCTTTACCCAAATAATGGTCGATACGGTAGATTTGTTCTTCTTTGAAATAACGGGCGACATCTGTATTGATTTGCTGTGAAGAGGCCAAGTCCGTACCCAACGGTTTTTCCAAAACCACGCGCACGTTATCGGCATTCAAACCGATTTCAGCAAGGTTTTCACAGGCTTGCGCAAAGAATTTCGGCGCAGTTGAGAGGTAGATCACGACATTTTCAGTATTCTTGCGTGCTTTTACCAAGTCGCCCAAGGCAATGAAATCGCCTTTCTTTGTCACATCGACTTTTAAATACTCGAGACGTTGGATGAACGATGCCCACGCTTCATCTGAGAAGTTTTGTTTGACATGGATTTTAGAATTCGTTTCCACTTTAGCCAAAAAGCCGGCAGTATCCAATTCGCTGCGGCTTACGCCCAAAATACGACCTTCGGGATGAAGCAAACCGGCTACATGCGCCTGATACAGGCAAGGCAAAAGTTTACGTATTGCCAAATCACCGGTCGCGCCAAACAACACCAAATCAAAATTTGTCTGCATATTCATCGTATTATCTCATTAAAAATTTTTAATGCCGTCTTACCCCTGTCTTTCACTGAAACACCGGATAGTTCAAGGACAAAGTAGGAACATAATGAGTAGTAATACTACACATCACTACACTTTTTGTCCATGCCCATTTTTTCAATTTCTTTGACCTAATCCAAAACAAGACAAATCCTCTTCGGTATTAGTGGCGTAATTTGAAATACGCATAAAATTTAAATCAAGCTTCATTTTGACTATTAAATTTTGTAATAAAATTACAAGTTGTATTATAATAAATATTGCTTTTTCTATTTTTAGACGGTACATTAATTTAATATCCACTCCGAATACAAAATCAAAACACACGATACCAAGCCATCGCATTCAAACAAGAGGTCGAACATGAACTCCTCTCCTATCCACCCCAAGCTTGCCGAGATTACCGAGCGCATCATTGAGCGCAGCCGCCCGACGCGTGAAAAATATCTGGCGAAAATCCGCAGCGCCAAACAAATGGGACGGCTGGAGCGCAACCAGCTCGGCTGCAGCAACTTGGCGCACGGTTACGCCGCCATGCCTAAAAGTATCAAAATCGAAATGCTTCAGGAAACTGTCCCCAACTTAGGCATCATCACTGCCTACAATGACATGGTTTCCGCACACCAGCCGTTTAAAGACTTCCCTGACCAAATCAAAGACGAAGCACAAAAAAACGGCGCTACCGCCCAAGTCGCCGGCGGCACACCCGCCATGTGCGACGGTATTACCCAAGGCTACGCCGGTATGGAATTGTCGCTGTTTTCCCGCGACGTGATTGCCATGAGTACCGCCATCGGTCTGTCGCATCAAATGTTTGACGGCGGCCTGTTTACCGGCGAACTCAATGTCCTGATCAACGAAGCCGAATGGAGAATGCCCGCGAAGTCGAACAAATCGACTTGAGCGCGAACCAACAAGGCTGCGGCCGTGAACTCTTCGCCAACTTCCGCAGCATGACCAGCAGCGCAGAAACCGGCGCCATGAGCTTCGGAGGCGAATTTGCCTAAACCCTTTTCAGACGGCCTTTTCAAACAGAAGGTCGTCTGAAAAATTATTCAAGCGTTTTAAGATAGACGCAGGTCGGATTCTCGAATCCGACACAGCCGTCCAAGATGTCGGTTTCTTGAATCCAACCTACAACCTGTCCCATCTTAATAAAACACCCCATCCTACCCGGAGAACCGAAATGTCCAAACTGACCCCCCGCGAAATCCTAAGCGCAGGCGCAGTTGTACCTGTGATGGCGATTGACGACTTGAGTACTGCCGTCGATTTATCCCATGCCCTTGTCGAAGGCGGCATCCCCACCCTCGAAATCACCCTGCGCACCCCTGTCGGCCTCGACGCCATCCACCTGATTGCCAAAGAAGTGCCCAACGCCATCGTCGGCGCAGGTACAGTAACTAATCCCGAACAGCTCAAAGCCGTCGAAGACGCAGGCGCGGTTTTCGCCATCAGCCCGGGCCTGCACGAATCCCTCGCCAAAGCCAGCCACAACAGCGGCATTCCCCTGATTCCCGGCGTTGCCACACCGGGCGAAGTCCAACTGGCTTTGGAACACGGCATCGACACCCTCAAACTCTTCCCTGCCGAAGTCGTTGGCGGCAAAGCCATGCTCAAAGCACTCTACGGTCCTTATGCCGACGTGCGCTTCTGCCCGACCGGCGGTATCAGTCTCGCTACCGCGCCCGAGTACTTGGCACTGCCTAATGTCTTGTGCGTCGGCGGCTCATGGCTGACACCGAAAGAAGCCGTGAAAAACAAAGACTGGGACACCATCACCCGCCTCGCCAAAGAAGCGGCGGCATTGAAACCCAAAGCCTGATTCGCATCGTAAAAATGCCGTCTGAAGCCCTTATATATTGCGTCCCTTTCCTGTTTCAGACGGCATTTTGCCGATTGGCGACTCGGTAGGCATACATAGCAGCACCGCTCCGACATACTGCCCCTAAAATGCCCATCCATCTTCCGCATAATAAAAATAACGGTCAATCCATTCGACAAATACAGCGGCCGGACAGCCCGTGCTACACGGCTGAAAAAATGCCGTCTGAAACGCATTCAGACGGCATCCGGTTAAAAAACAACTGATTCAACGCTGATTAATCCGCTTCCAAAACCACTTTCATGGCTTGGTTTTCAGCAGCATGCTTGAACACGTTGTAGGCTTTTTCCAATTCGCTGAATTTGAAACGGTGGGTCAGCATTTTGGTGTAATCGACGGAGCTGCTGGAAATCGCTTTCATCAGCATTTCGGTGGTATTGGCGTTTACCAAACCGGTTGTGATTGCAAGGTTTTTAATCCACAGTTTTTCCAGTTTGAAATCAACGGACTGACCGTGTACACCAACCACAGCGATATGGCCGCCGGGTTTCACAATGTCTTGGCACATATTCCAAGTCGCAGGGATACCGACGGCTTCGATCGCGCAGTCCACGCCGTCTTCTCCGACGATGGCAAAGACTTGTTTGGAGACGTCGCCGGAAGCAGGGTTAATGGTATGGGTCGCGCCCAACTCTTTCGCCAGTTTCAAGCGGTTTTCGTCCATATCGCAAACGATGATGGCGGCAGGGCTATACAGTTGCGCAGTCAGCAACGCAGACATACCGACAGGGCCGGCACCTGCAATGAATACGGTGTCGCCGGGTTTAACATCGCCGTATTGCACGCCGATTTCGTGGGCGGTCGGCAAGGCGTCGCTCAACAGCAGCGCGACTTCTTCATTGACGTTGTCGGGTAGCGGAACAAGGCTGTTGTCGGCATAAGGCGTACGGACGTATTCGGCTTGCGTGCCGTCAATCATGTAGCCCAAAATCCAGCCGCCGTTACGGCAGTGTGAATAGAGTTGGATTTTGCAGTTGTCGCAAGTACAGCATTTGCTGACGCATGAAATAATGACTTTATCACCGACTTTGATGTTTTTTACAGCCTCGCCGACTTCTTCTACAATACCGATGCTTTCATGGCCGAGAATACAGCCGTCGGCGACTTCGGGGTTTTTGCCTTTCCAAATACCCAAATCGGTACCGCAAATCGTGGTTTTGACGATTTTCACCACCGCGTCGGTCGGATCGATAATCTGCGGACGGGGTTTTTCTTCAAAACGGATGTCGTTTGCGCCGTAATAAACCATTGCTTTCATGCTGATACTCCTTGCTTGTTGATAAATAATTTCAATACCGCAATAAAGTCTCTTTATATGAGTTACATACCCCCTACAAAAAATAAGCCAATAAGAATTACTTTCACAAAGTTATACCATAACATACTGTTTTAAATATAAATAAAACCACAGATTGATATTAATGAACACACCCATCCCCTTCTCCGAACGGCTCATCCGCTGGCAGAAACAATACGGCAGACACCACCTGCCTTGGCAAGTCAAAAACCCTTATTGCGTTTGGCTTTCCGAAATCATGCTCCAGCAAACGCAGGTTGCCACCGTGTTGGACTACTATCCGTGTTTCTTGGAAAAATTCCCGACCATACAAACGCTTGCCGCCGCGCCGCAAGACGAAGTGTTGTCGTTGTGGGCGGGCTTAGGCTATTACAGCCGCGCGCGCAATCTGCACAAAGCCGCGCAACAAGTCGTCGAACAATTCGGCGGCACATTTCCATCGGAGCGCAAAGACTTGGAAACCCTCTGCGGCGTCGGCAGAAGCACCGCCGCCGCTATTTGCGCCTTCGCCTTCAACCGCCGCGAAACCATTTTGGACGGCAACGTCAAACGCGTACTCTGCCGCGTGTTCGCCCGCGACGGCAATCCTCAAGACAAAAAATTTGAAAACTCGCTTTGGACGCTTGCCGAAAGTCTGATGCCGTCTGAAAACGCCGATATGCCCGCCTACACGCAAGGCTTGATGGACTTGGGGGCAACCGTGTGCAAACGGACGAAACCCTTGTGCCACCAATGCCCGATGGCAGACATCTGTGAAGCGAAAAAGCAAAACCGCATCGCCGAGTTACCGCGCAAAAAAACTGCCCCCGAGGTACAAACCCTGCCGCTTTACTGGCTGATTGTCCGCAACCGAAACGGCGCAATCTTGCTGGAAAAACGCCCCGCCAAAGGCATTTGGGGCGGTCTGTATTGCGTACCGTGTTTTGAAAGTTTGAACGGGCTTTCCGACTTTGCCGCCAAATTCTCCCTGACCATGGCAGATATGGACGAACAAACCGCCCTGACCCACCGCCTGACGCACCGGTTGCTGATGATTACGCCGATTGAAGGACAAATGCCGTCTGAAAGCCCTTCAGACGGCATTTGGATAAAGCCGGCGCATTTGAAAGATTACGGCCTGCCCAAGCCTTTGGAAATCTATTTAAACAGTAAAAAATTTGGGGCTGTATTAGATAGAGAAAGTTAAGCCTGGTGGCATTGTGTACCGCGTCTTTGTCGAAGCTGTTTTTCAGACGGCCTGAGTGTTGTTTTACAGGAAAGTAAAGGCCGTCTGAAAACCAGAAAACCTGTTTTCAGACGGCCTTTATTTACATACCGTTTACCGGAAGATTATTTCTTCGAGCCGACGAATGCGCCTACCGTATTGCCGTTAGAGAATCCGCCTGCAACTTCCGCTGCATTTTTGCCAAAGAAACCGCCTTTGATTTGGGTCGCACCCGATTGGTCAAATTTGTTGCCGCTAATTTGGGCATTAACAGCAATGTCGCCACCAAATTTAGCATCACGGAAGATAGTGCCTGTTAATTTTTTGCTGTCAAAATTAGCAGTCAACTCTGTGCGGTCAATACCGTAATTTGCGCCGCTATGCATAGAGGCAACGCTGGCACCGTAATGAACTTGTCCTTTAGGCAGCTCGGCTGCAGGCGTAAAGTGTCCGCTGAAAAAAGCTTGTTTTTTGCCGTTAACTTCCAACACGCCGGCAGTAGCATTTGCTGAAGCAGCATTGACTAAGAATTTCTGTACGGATTTCGGCTCGCCGGATGCAATTCCTGAAGCAAAACCAGGGACTTTGCTTTTCCAATCACCCAAAGAAACACCACCGCTTTGGGTCAAATCGAAATCCACACCGTCAACGCGGATGTGTTTGATGTTGCTATTATCAATGGCAATGCTGTTACCACCAACTGTTTGCTGTGCAGCGGTAGGAACCGCCGGAGTAGCAGGAGTTGTCGTTGATGGGTTGCTTGAACCTGCGTTAGGCGTAGGTTGTGAAGAAGGAGTGGAATTTCCACCACCACCGCCTCCGCAGGCAGCCAAAGCTGCTGTACAAATCAATGCAAGTACTTTTTTCATGTCGTATCATCCTTTTTTAAATTGAATCTCGAAGTTTCTGTATTCGGGAACAAGTCTTGATTGTGCTTGCGACGCACCTGAATCAATGACTTAGACATTTTATACTAAAAAGATAAGCTAACCCATCCGCAATAGTTAATTTAAGTAAATTTGCAAACAAAATATAACTAAATTATGACTAAGTTAACAATTCATTAGCAGGAAACGCATCAAATCAACCCACTTTTTCAGACGGCCTGAGACCTTTGCAAAATCCCCCCGAAATCCCCAAAATTCCCACCAAGGCATTTAGGGGATTTCTCATGAGCACCTTTATTCGATCTCCGTAATTTTGACTGTAATGTTTCGATTTTCGCCATACTCTACCACACGTTGCAACTGCAATCTTTGCTCTTTTACAGCCCCAAAAGTTTTATAGTGGATTAACAAAAACCAGCACGGCGTTGGCTCGCCTTAGCTCAAAGAGAACGATTCTCTAAGGTGCTGAAGCACCAAGTGAATCGGTTCCGTACTATTTGTACTGTCTGCGGCTTCGTCGCCTTGTCCTGATTTTTGTTAATCCACTATATATAAATAAATTGCCCTCTCCATTCTTTTGACTCTAAAACACAAATGCCGTCTGAAATTTTCAGACGGCATTTGTTGCTTTATATTCATTCTGCCTGCTTAGGCAAATTGCCGCGTAAACCCGACAAACTCCTCTTTTTTCGATTTGGCCCTACCTGAATCGATGGCTTCCCGTGCGGCAGATATGCCGTCTGAAAGCGAAGCAGCGATATTTCCGGCATATAGGGCGGCGGCGGTATTAAGCAATACGATATCGCGTGCCGCCCCTTCTCTTCCTTCCAGCACCTCGTTCATTTTCAACAAAGATTCCTGAGTATTGGCAACTTTGATTTCATCCAAATTGCGGCGGGTTTCGATACCGAAATCTTCTGGGCGGATGTCGTATTCGCTGATTTTTCCGTCTTTTAGCTCGGCAACGCGCGTTTTGCCCGTCAGTGTAATTTCATCCAAACCGCCCTCCCCGCAAACAACCAAAACGTGTTTGGAACCAAGTTGTTGCAAGACCCGCGACAAAATGCCGCACAAATCGGTGTGGAACACGCCCAAAAGTTGGTTCGGCGCGCCCGCAGGATTGGTCAATGGACCCAATATATTGAAAATACTTCGGAAACCGAGCGAACGGCGCACCGGGGCGACATAGCGCATAGCGCTGTGGTGATTGGGTGCAAACATAAACCCTATACCGGTCTGGCTGATACTTTGGGCAATCTGTTCGGGAGTCAAGTTGAGGTTTGCGCCCATTTGCTCCATCACGTCCGCCGCACCGCTGGAGGAAGAGACCGACCGGCCTCCGTGTTTGGCAACCTTCGCGCCTGCCGCTGCGGCAACAAACATCGAAGTCGTCGAAATATTGAAGGTTTTGGCACCATCTCCGCCAGTACCGACGATATCGACCAGCCCCTCTGCATTCTCCAGCGGCACTTTTGTCGCAAACTCGCGCATGACGGCTGCAGCTGCGGTAATTTCGGAAACGGTTTCAACCTTGATACGCAATCCTGTCAAAATGGCCGCTATCTGCTCCGGCGGAACCTGTCCGCTCATAATCTGACGCATCAAGTCGGTCATTTCATCGTAAAACAACTCATTATTGCTGATTAATCGTTCGATAGCCTGTTGCGGTGTAATCATTTTTTGTCCTCCGTTCAATATTCGGACGAAAATGCCGTCTGAAGGGCTTCAGACGGCATCACGTCAGATTTTTTGCGGTTTGAAGTTTTGAAATTCAACTAAAAAATTGTTTAACATATCATGTCCGTGTTCGGTCAGCAGAGCTTCAGGGTGGAATTGTACCCCCTCAACGGCATATTCCTTATGGCGCACACCCATAATCTCGCCGTCCTCAGTCCAAGCCGTTACTTCCAAACATTCGGGCATCGTATTCCTATCGATAACGAGGCTGTGATAACGCGTACAGGTAACCGGATTGGGCAAATCTTTAAACATACCCTTACCCGAATGGGACACAGGCGACACCTTGCCGTGCATCAAGGTTTTTGCCCGTACCACATCTCCGCCGAACGCTTCGCCTATCGTCTGATGCCCTAGGCACACGCCCATAATCGGCAGCCTGCCGGCAAAATGGCGCATGGCTTCTACTGAAATACCCGCCTCCTTAGGGGAACACGGTCCGGGGCCGATTACAAGATATTGCGGCTTTAAGGCTTCGATTTCTTCCAATGTAATATCATCGTTACGGCGCACGACAACTTCCTGCCCCAATTCTGTAAAATACTGGACGATGTTGTAAGTGAAACTGTCATAATTATCAATAAATAAAAGCATTTTGTAATTAACCTGTTGATTTATAGTGTTATTTATTATTTACTGCCTTTCCGATACCCCTGAGCATACCCCTTATATCTTAGCGTGCCTGATGCACCCTTAGGAATCTGACGCAGAGTCTCGCTTTCTGACAAGTGTGCAATTTTGCCATCTTTTCGACCATTCGGGAAAGCACCGATTTTATGCCCTCATAAATTTTGATTATCCGATAGCCAAATATAGCGGAATTCGTATTCACATCATTCACTTCCCTAAAATTAGGGTTAATACAAATTAACGCCATTAAATGTCACAACCGTATCATTTGAAAAAACTTTTTCCGGTACCTTGGTTTTTTCTTAAAAATTTATTATATAAATAATGCAATGTTATATAATAACAGGTTTTCAAAATGTGATGAGAAACTAAAATGGCGCAAACTACGCTAAAACCCATTGTTTTATCAATTCTTTTAATCAGCACTCCTATCCTCTCGCAAGCACATGGGACCGAACAGTCTATGGACTTAAAAACGGTTACCGTCGTCGGCAAAAGCCGTCCGCGCACCACGTCGGGGCTGCTGCACACTTCAACCGCCTCCGATAAAATCATCTCCGGCGACACCTTGCGCCAAAAAGCCGTCAACTTGGGCGATGCTTTAGACGGCGTACCGGGCATTCATGCCTCGCAATACGGCGGCGGCGCATCCGCTCCCGTCATTCGCGGTCAAACAGGCAGACGGATTAAAGTATTGAACCATCACGGCGAAACGGGCGACATGGCGGACTTCTCTCCAGACCATGCCTTGATGGTGGACAGCGCCTTGTCGCAACAGGTCGAAATCCTGCGCGGCCCAGTTACGCTCTTGTACAGCTCGGGCAATGTGGCCGGTTTGGTCGATGTTGCCGATGGCAAAATTCCTGAAAAAATGCCTGAAAACGGCGTATCGGGCGAAGCCGGATTGCGTTTGAGCAGCGGCAATTTGGAAAAACTGACATCCGCAGGTATCAATATCGGTTTGGGCAACAACTTCGTGCTGCATACCGAAGGCTTGTACCGCAAATCGGGCGATTACGCCGTACCGCGCTATCAAAAAGAAGAAGGCCGTCTGAAACGACTGCCCGACAGCCATGCCGATTCCAAAACAGGCAGCATCGGACTGTCTTGGGTTGGCGAAAAAGGCTTTATCGGCGTGGCGTACAGCGACCGTAGCGACCAATACGGCCTGCCTGCCCACAGCCACGAATACGATGATTGCCACGCCGACATCATCTGGCAAAAGAGTTTGATTAACAAACGCTATTTGCAGCTTTATCCGCACTTGCTGACCGAAGAAGACGTCGATTACGACAATCCGGGCTTAAGCTGCGGCTTCCACGACGACGATAATGCACACGCCCATGCCCACAACGGCAGACCGTGGATAGACCTGCGCAACAAACGCTACGAACTCCGCGCCGAATGGAAGCAGCCACTCCCCGGTTTTGAAGCCCTACGCGTGCACCTGAACCGCAACGACTACCACCACGACGAAAAAGCAGGCGATGCAGTAGAAAACTTCTTCAACAACAAAACACACAACGCCCGTATCGAGTTGCGCCACCACCCCATAGGCCGTCTGAAAGGCAGCTGGGGCGTGCAATATTTGGGACAAAAATCCAGCGCGCTTTCTGCCATTCCCGAAACCGTCCAACAGCCGATGCTGATTGACAACAATGTGCGCCATTACAGCTTTTTCGGTGTAGAACAGGCAAACTGGGACAACTTCACGCTTGAAGGCGGCGTACGCGTGGAAAAACAAAAAGCTTCCATCCAGTACGACAAAGCATTGATTGATCGGGAAAACTACTACAACCAACCCCTGCCCGACCTCGGTGCGCACCGCCAAACCGCCCGCTCGTTCGCACTTTCGGGCAACTGGTATTTCACGCCACACCACAAACTCAGCCTGACCGCCTCCCATCAGGAACGCCTGCCGTCAACGCAAGAGCTGTACGCACACGGCAAACACGTTGCCACCAACACCTTTGAAGTCGGCAACAAACACCTCAACAAAGAACGTTCCAACAACATCGAACTCGCGCTGGGCTACGAAGGCGACCGCTGGCAATACAATCTGGCACTCTACCGCAACCGCTTCGGCAACTACATTTACGCCCAAACCTTAAACGACGGACGCGGCCCAAAATCCATCGAAGACGACAGCGAAATGAAGCTCGTGCGCTACAACCAATCCGGTGCCGACTTCTACGGCGCGGAAGGCGAAATCTACTTCAAACCGACACCGCGCTACCGCATCGGTATTTCTGGCGACTATGTACGAGGCCGTCTGAAAAACCTTCCGTCGCTGCCCGGTAGGGAAGATGCTTACGGCAACCGTCCTTTCATCGCACAGGACGACCAAAACGCGCCTCGCGTTCCGGCTGCGCGCCTCGGCTTCCACCTGAAAGCCTCGCTGACCGACCGTATCGATGCCAATTTGGACTACTACCGCGTGTTCGCCCAAAACAAACTCGCCCGCTACGAAACACGCACGCCCGGACACCATATGCTCAACCTCGGCGCAAACTACCGCCGCAATACACGCTATGGCGAGTGGAATTGGTACGTCAAAGCCGACAACCTGCTCAACCAATCCGTTTACGCCCACAGCAGCTTCCTCTCTGATACGCCGCAAATGGGCCGCAGCTTTACCGGCGGCGTGAACGTGAAGTTTTAAAATTGGACAGGCAAACAAAAAAGGTTTTCAGACGGCATTCTGAAAACCTTTTTCTTACTTTAAACCAATTTTAAAACCGGCAATTAATTTTTAACACATCTTGCACAGCCGCCTGAATCTTGGCAGCAGCAGCTTCGATTTAGTGCTGTTTGGCAGATTGGTTTGCCGCTGTTTCAACCGAAGCAGCTTGTGAAACAGGCTCGGCTTGAGGATCAGTCAGCGGCAAACGCGCCAATACAGTGCTGACGCCGGTAACTTTATCGCCAATCGCCACTTGCGCCTGCGCATCGACAGGCAGATACATATCCACGCGCGAGCCAAAACGGATAAAGCCATAGCGTTTGCCACGAGACAGTTTCGCACCTGCTTGGGTATAGCACAAAATACGGCGCGCCACCAAACCAGCCACTTGAACAAAAGTAATTTCACGACCTGAAGCCGTAGTCGCCAACACCGCATTACGTTCGTTTTCTGTGCTGGCTTTGTCCAAATCCGCATTCACGAATTTGCCTTTGTTATAGACCACTTTCGTTACCGTACAATCAGCAGGCGATTTTTGCGAATGCACGTTGAACACGTTCATAAAAATACTGATTTTCAAAGCATCGACATCACGATACGGATCGCGTGCACGCTCGACCACCACGATACGGCCGTCAACCGGGCTCAACACCGCTTCAGGATTTTGCGGAATCTCACGCGCAGGGTCGCGGAAAAACTGCAGGGCAAATACGGTAAACACCCAAAACGGCAAAGACCACCAGCCGCAGCACATCGACACCAGCAGGCTCAAAGCCAAACCGCCGCCGATAATCGGCCAGCCCTCACGGGCGATAATCGGGTGGGGGTAAAGACGGTTCATTTGTCATCCTTCTATTCAAGCGGGTTAAAATTGCCGACATTATAGCGGAATCTGCCGTACTCCGCTGGCAAATGCCGTCTGAATCCTGCTTAAGACGTTATTTGATAAAGTGCTACAATAGCCGTTTCCTTCTTTTTCAGACGGCATTCACCATGTGCAACCATCATCCCAAACATTCACACGACAACGACACCATCCGCATCCGCGGCGCGCGTACGCATAATTTGAAAAACGTCGATTTAGACATTCCGCGCCACAAGCTCGTGGTGGTAACAGGATTGTCAGGCAGCGGCAAATCGTCGCTGGCGTTTGATACGCTGTATGCCGAAGGGCAGCGGCGTTATGTTGAGAGCCTTTCCGCCTATGCGCGGCAGTTTTTGCAGATGATGGACAAACCCGACGTCGATTTGATTGAAGGTCTGTCGCCCGCGATTTCCATCGAGCAGAAATCCACCAGCCACAATCCGCGTTCCACCGTCGGTACGGTTACGGAAATCCATGATTACCTGCGCCTTTTGTACGCACGCGTCGGCACACCGTATTGCCCCGAACACAAGCTGCCGCTATCCAGCCAGACCGTGTCGCAGATGGTCGATGCCGTCTTAAAACTACCGGAAGACACGCGCGTGATGATTCTGGCGCCGGCGGTGCGCGAGCGTAAGGGCGAGTTTGTCGATTTCTTTGCCGACTTGCAGGCGCAGGGTTTTGCGCGGGTGCGCGTAGACGGCGAGGTCTATCAGTTGGACGAAGTGCCGAAGCTGGAAAAAAACATCAAGCACAACATCGACGTGGTCATCGACCGCGTGAAAGTGAAGGCGGACATCAAGCAGCGGCTGGCGGAAAGTTTTGAAACCGCGCTGCGCCACGGCAACGAGCGCGCGCTGGCAATGGAAATGGAAAGCGGCGAAGAGCATTGGTTTTCCGCGCGTTTCTCCTGCCCAGTGTGTTCGTACAGCCTGCCCGAATTAGAGCCGCGCCTTTTTTCGTTCAACAACCCAATGGGTTCCTGCCCGACTTGCGACGGCTTGGGCAACACCAATTTCTTCGACCCCGAAAAAGTGGTCGCCCATCCTGAATTATCCTTAGCCGCAGGTGCGATTGACGGTTGGGACAAACGCAACCAGTTCTATTTCCAAATGATTCAGTCGCTGGCGCGGCATTACGGTTTCGACGTGCAGGCTGCTTGGGAAACACTACCTGAAAAAGTCAAAAAAGTCGTGCTGCACGGCTCAGGCAAAGAAGTCATTGATTTCACTTACCTATCCGAACGCGGCACCACCTTCAACCGCAGCCACGCCTTCGAAGGCATCATCCCCAATCTCGAACGCCGCTACCGCGAAACCGACAGCGAAACCGTGCGCGAAAAACTGCGCGAATACCAGAACCACCGCGCCTGCCCGAGCTGCGGCGGCGCACGTCTGCGCAAAGAAGCCCGCTACGTTTACGTCAGCGGCGAACCGTTGCACGAAGTTTCCGCCTGGCCGCTGACCAAAACCCACCAATTCTTTGAAACGCTGGATTTGGACGGCAACAAAAAACAAATCGCCGAAAAAATCCTCAAAGAAATCACCGAGCGGCTCGGCTTCCTGATTAACGTCGGACTGGATTACCTGAATTTAAGCCGCTCCGCCGAAACCCTTTCCGGTGGCGAAGCCCAGCGCATCCGCCTCGCCAGCCAAATCGGCAGCGGACTGACCGGCGTGATGTACGTTTTGGACGAACCCTCCATCGGCCTGCACCAGCGCGACAACGACCGCCTGCTCGCCACCCTCAAACGCCTGCGCGACTTGGGCAACAGCGTGATTGTGGTCGAACACGACGAAGACGCCATCCGCGAAGCCGATTTCGTGGTCGATATGGGCCCCGGCGCGGGCGAACACGGCGGCAACGTACTGATTGCCGACTCACCCGAAAACGTCGCCAAATGCGAAAAATCCGTTACCGGACAATACCTCAGCGGCAAAAAATCCATTGCCGTGCCGTCTGAACGCACTCCCGTCAATCCCGACCGAATGCTCGTCCTCAAAGGCGCGCGCGGCAACAACCTCAAAAACGTTACCCTCGAGTTGCCGCTCGGTTTGATTACCTGCATCACCGGCGTATCCGGCAGCGGCAAATCCACCCTGATTAACGACACCCTCGCCAAAATCACCGCCCGCGAACTCAACCGCGCCCAAGAAGAACCCGCCCCATACGACGACATCCGCGGCCTCGAACACCTCGACAAAGTCATCAACGTCGACCAATCCCCCATCGGCCGCACCCCGCGCTCCAACCCCGCCACCTACACCGGCCTGTTCACCCCCATCCGCGAACTCTTCGCCGGCGTACCCCTCTCGCGCGAACGCGGCTACAACGTCGGCCGATTCTCCTTCAACGTCAAAGGCGGCCGCTGCGAAGCCTGCCAAGGCGACGGCGTCATCAAAGTCGAAATGCACTTCCTGCCCGACGTGTACGTCCCCTGCGAAGTCTGCCACGGCAAACGCTACAACCGCGAAACGCTCGAAATCCAATACAAAGGCAAAAACATCAGCCAAGTCCTCGACATGACCGTCGAAGAAGCCCGCGAATTTTTCGACGCCGTCCCCACCGTATCGCGCAAACTGCAAACCCTGATGGACGTAGGCCTCGGCTACATCCGCCTCGGCCAGTCCGCCACCACCCTCTCCGGCGGCGAAGCCCAGCGCGTCAAACTTGCCTTGGAACTCTCCAAACGCGACACCGGCAGAACGCTCTATATCCTCGACGAACCAACCACCGGCCTGCACTTCGCCGACATCGCCCTGCTGCTGGAAGTCATAGGTCGTCTGAAAGGCAAAGGCAACTCGATTGTGATTATCGAACATAATCTGGACGTGATTAAAACTGCGGATTGGATTGTGGACTTAGGACCGGAAGGCGGCGATGGAGGCGGCATGATTATTGCTTCAGGTAGCCCTGAGCAGGTGGCGATGGTAAAAGGGAGTTATACTGGGATATATTTAAAAAAAATTATTTAACATCTTAATTTGGAAATCATTTATGACCTATAACAGATTCATCACTAAAGCCGATGATTTAATTACCTCAAAAGAGCAAATACGCACAGGATTTATCAATTTTGCCTTGGAGAAAAACCGTAGATCATCGCCTTATATTGCTCAAGCCAATTTTCTTAAGCAAGAAGCACTAAAAGCACAAAATCCTATGGATTTGTTGAAAATAGAAACGATTCAATCTAGCCTTCTAACCGCATCAGGATTATCAGACAAATCATTGAAATATTTTAATAATGAAGACAAATTGCAAGCAGTAAACGAATTAATAAAAAAATTCCTAATTCCTGCTGGAGCAAACTTTGTTGATGAATTAGTATATCGTTTTTTACTTATTAAAGGAGATTCTCTTGGTGGTTCAATGAGAAATATAATAGGAACTTTTGCAGAACAGAAACTTAAAAGATATGTAATTGCATGCTTAGAGATGCAAAATATTCATTACAGGTATAAGCTGAAATCAAATAAAAATCTTGAATGGCAAGAACGTAAAGAAGATCTTTCAAGTATAAATGAAGTTGAAAACCAGGCATTAGCAATTTCTTGGATTAAGAATAATAAAAGTTATATATTAGCTTTTAACTTAAAGGTGCCTATTGTAGATAAAAATATAGATATTCTTTTATTTAATGCAGATTATTCAGAATTTGAAAATGGAGCTATTGTTTCAAAAATTGATAAATTTTGTATGCTTGGAGAATTGAAAGGCGGGATAGATCCTGCAGGAGCTGATGAGCATTGGAAAACTGCCAACTCTGCATTAAATAGAATACGACAAGCTTTTTTAAAAAAAGAAACTCCTGTTTTAACTTCATTTTTAGGTGCTGCAATTGAAAAGTCTATGGCTAATGAAATATTTGATCAACTTGAATCTAATGAGCTATCTAATGCAGCCAATTTTTCTAACGATGAACAACTACAAGAATATTGCCTTTGGTTAACAAATATTAAAGATATAACTTAAAATTTAACTCACAACAGCAAAAGCT